>JAKAUF010000006.1 GCA_021827785.1 Acidobacteriota bacterium
TGAGCAGCGTCATCGGCACCAGCCCCACTTCCCAGAAGACGTAGAACAGGAACAGATCCAGGCTGGCGAAGGCGCCGAGCATGCCGGTGGTGAGCAGCAGCAGCAGGATGTAGAACGCCTTGCCGTGCTGATGGGCACTTTTCCAGGAGGCCAGTACGGCGATGAAGGTCATCAGCGTGGTCAGGGGCAGCAGCCAGAGGCTGATGCCATCCACGCCGAGGTAGTAATGGATGTGAAAAGCCGGGATCCAGCGCAGAAACTGCTGGAACTGATAACCGGGGCGGCCGGCTTGGTAGGCGAAAGCCGGGATCAGCGAGAGGAACAAGTCCGCCATGCTGAACGCCAGCGCCGCCCAGCGCGCCGCGCGGTCGGAGCGGAGCAGCAGCAGAACGCCGACGCCGATGAGCGGCAGGAAAACGATCCAGGAAAGAATGGTGTGGTGCAGGTTCGCCATGTCCGCCATGCTTTCTACCGGGCCACCAGCATGTAGAAAATGGCGACGACCGCGCCGACGCCGACCCAGCCGGCGTAGCTGCGGATGTTGCCCGAGATTTGCTTGCGGAGGCCGCCGCCGGTGGAGCGGCTGATGCCGCCGACGGCGGCGACCGCGCCGTCAAGGACGCTGGCATCCACGATGCGCCACAAGACGACGCGGGAGAACCAAGCCAGGGGCCGGGTGAAGACCGCGCCGTAGAACTCGTCCACCCAGTATTTGTTGTAAATCGCCGACCACAGCTTGGGCAGAGCGTGCTTGGCCCGCGCCGCCGCTTCGGGCCGCGCCAGGTAGAAGTACCAGGCCAAGGCGACGCCCGCCAGCGCGACCACGATGGAAATTGCCATCACCATGCCTTCGCCCATGGCGGCGGCGTGGGGGGCGGGGGTGACGCCGGTGGCGAAGACCGGGGCGAGGAATTTCTCAAAGCGGTCGTTGATGCCGATATAGCCGCCCAGCGCCGCAAGCACGGCGAGGATGATCATGGGGATGGTCATCACCGCCGGCGCCTCATGCGGTGGCCCGCCCTCATGGGGCTGGGGATGGGCGGGCTGTGGCAGCACCGGGCCTTCCCCGAAACCGGCGGCGTCAATGGCGTGGGTGACCGCGCCGGCCGGTTCCTGGCCGGTGGGCCGCACGGGCCCGCCGGTGGGGGCCGCGCCGCGCCGCGCGGGATCGGGCCAGAAGGTGACGAACAGGGCGCGGAACATATAGAACGACGTCATGCCCGCGGCAATGGTGCCCACCGCCCACCACCAGGCGTTGGGACGGGGGCCGGAGAGGACTTCGTAGAGGATTTTGTCCTTGCTGAAGAAGCCGGCGAAGCCCGGGATGCCGGAGATGGAGCAGGTGGCGACGACGAAGGTCCAGAAAGTGATGGGAGCGTATTTCTTCAGGCCGTCGGGAACGCGCTCGCGGATGCGGAACATGTCCTGCTCGCCGGAAAGGGCATGGATGGCGCTGCCGGCGGCGAGGAAGAGCAGGCCCTTGAAGAAGGCGTGCGTCATCAGGTGAAAAATACCCGCGCCGTAGACCATGGCGCCGCAGGCCATGAACATGTAACCCAGCTGGCTGATGGTGGAGTAGGCCAGGACTTTCTTGATGTCCCGCTGCAACATGCCGATGGAGGCGGCGAAGATGGCGGTCAGGGCGCCGACGGCGAGCACCACCGAAAGGGCCAGCGGCGCGCGGTCATAGATGGCCGCCGAGCGGGCCACCATGTAGACGCCGGCGGTGACCATGGTGGCGGCGTGGATGAGGGCGCTGACCGGCGTCGGGCCCTCCATCGCGTCCGGCAGCCAAACGTACAAGGGAAGCTGGGCGGATTTGCCCGTGGCGCCGATGAACAGCAAGATGCCGATCACGGTCAGCAGGCCGGTCCAGGCGTGTTCGACCGGCATGGCTCGGACCTGGGCGAAGACGCGGGTGAAATCGAAGCCGTGGAAGTGCTGGAAGATCAGGAACAGGCCGATGAGGAAGCCCATGTCGCCGATGCGGTTGGTGACGAAGGCCTTGGATCCGGCGGCGGCGGCGCTGTCCCGATGGAAGAAAAAGCCGATCAGCATGTAGCTGGCGAAGCCGACGCCCTCCCAGCCGATGAACATCAGCAGGAAGTTGTTGGCCAGCACCAGCAGGAGCATGAAGAACAGGAACAGGTTCATCAGCGCGAAGAAGCGGTAGAAGCCGCCTTCGTGCGCCATGTAGCCGAGCGAATACACGTGGATGATCAGGCCGACCCCGGTGACGACCAGCAGCATCACCAGCGAGAGCTGGTCGAGCTGGAAGCCGAAGGGCACCGACAGGGGGCCGGCGAGGATCCAGGCGCCGTGGGTTTCAATGTAGGGAACGGCGAAGCTGCCCCAGCGCGAGGCGACGTAGAGCGCATCGGCGAAGGCGGCGGCGGGGAAGAGCACGCCGATCCAGCCGGCCACGCGCCGCGGCCAGCGCCGTCCGCCCAGGATGTTCAGGGCGAAGCCCAGAAAGCAGAGGACGGGAATGAGCCAGAGATGGAGGGAGATGGTCATGCGATGGCGGCAGGGGTGGCGGAGCGCAAGGTCACAGCTTCATCAGGTCCATCTTGTCCGCGTTCAGGGTCTGCCGGTTGCGGACGACGGCGATGATAATGGCCAGGCCGACGGCGGCTTCCGCCGCGGCGACGACCATGACGAAAAAGACGAAGATGTTGCCGGCCGCCTGATGCCAGAAATGGCTGAAGGCGACGAAGGTCAAGTTGACGGCGTTCAGCATCAGCTCGATGGAGATGAAGATGCTGATGATGTCGCGCTTGAAGAAGAATCCGGCCACGCCGATCGAAAACAAGATGGCGCCAAGGATGAGATAGAACGACAGGGGAATCATCGCATCGCCTCCGTTGCCCCGGGGCCGGAGCGGCGCCCGGAAGGGGTGGGCATCCCGGCGGCGTGCAGCGCGGCCTTCATCGGGATTTGACCTCCGTGCCGGCGGCGTGGGGTTCGGCATCGGGCGCCACGACGCCGCCCAGGGCGCGGGCGGGCTGGCGCAGGGCGGCGGCCATTTCCGGGGTTGGCCCGGAACCGCCGTGGCCGGCGGCCTGGGCGCGCGGGAGCCGGCCCTCCGGCGGCTGGGGCGGCTCTTGGCGGGCGGCGAGCATGACCGCGCCGATGACCCCGACCAGGAAGAGCACCGACGTGACCTCGAAGGGCAGCAGATATTGATGGAAAAGCGCGTCGCCGATGGCCTGGACGGTGATGATGCGGCCGCTGAATCCGACCGGGGTGTTGGCGTAGGTGGCCGCGAGGACGCCGGCGACTTCCATGAACAGCAGCACGACGACGGGAATGCCCACCAGGCGGGCGACGCGGCTGCGGTGGCTGCTCTCCGGCTGCTGGGCGTTGAGCAGCATGATGACGAAGACGAACAGCACCATGATGGCGCCGGCGTAGACCAGCACCTGCACGAAGGCGATGAACTCGGCGCCGAGCAGGAGATAGAGCACCGCCAGCGCGCCCATCACCGCCACCAGCGAGAGGGCGCTGAAGATGGGCGTGCGCTGCACCAGCAGGTTGACGGCCCCCGCCACCGCGATCGCGCCGAAGATGAAGAACAATGCCGGATGCATAGTTGCGCCGCTAGGCAATCGCCGCGTTCCTCAATGGAAACTGAGCACCGCGCCGGTGACCACGATGTTGGCCAGCGCCAGGGGAACCAGGAACTTCCATCCGAAGCCCATGAGTTGGTCGTAGCGGAAGCGCGGCAGCGTGCCGCGCACCCAGATGTACAGGAACAAGAAGAAGGCCACCTTGAGGGCGAACCAGATCACCGGCAAAAAGACGCGCAGCAGCGCCGGGCCGAACATGGGGCCGTGCCAGCCGCCGAGGAACACGATCGTCGCGATGCAGCTGACGGTGATCATGTTCACGTACTCGGCCAGGAAGAACATGGCGAACTTCATCGAGCTGTATTCGGTGTGGTAGCCGGCGCCCAATTCGCCCTCCGCCTCCGGCAGGTCGAAGGGGATGCGGTTGGTTTCCGCGAAGGCGGCGGTGAGGTAAATGCAGAAGGCGACGAACTCCGGAACGATGTACCAGATATGGTTCTGCGCGTTGACGATCTGGCGCAGATCCAGCGAGCCGGCGAGCATGATCGGGCCGATCAGCGCCAGGCCCAGGGCCAGCTCATAGCTGAGCATCTGCGAGCCGCCGCGCAGCGAGCCGAGGAAGGAATATTTGCTGTTGGAGGACCAGCCGGCGAGGACGATGCCGTAGACCCCCAGCGAGGTGACGCCGAGGACGAACAGCAGGCCGACGTTGATGTCGGTGACCTGGAACTGGATGGGGTAGCCGAAGAGATGGAACGTTCCGCCGATGGGAACAACCGAGAGGGCGGTGAGGGCCAGCACGACGGAGATCACCGGCGCCAGGACGTAAAGGAAGGGATGGGCGTCGGTGGGGGTGATGTCTTCCTTGAGAATGAACTTGAAAGTGTCGGCGGCGGGCTGAAGGAAACCGCTGGGGCCGACGCGGGTGGGGCCGACGCGGCTCTGGATGCGGGCCACGATGCGGCGCTCGGCGAGCTGCACGTAGGCCACCAGCGTCAGCAGCACGGCGAGCGTGATGACGACCTTGACCAGCGAGACGAGGAAAAAGATTCCGAGAGGCATTAGGGGCGGGAATGTTTCTCCATGACGGCGTTGAGCGTGGCGCTATAGCGGCCCAGGGTGCCGGCGGTGAACAGGGAATCGTGGTTGGGCCGGATCATCTGCGGCGCCGCTTGGTGGGGCACGGCGCCGTGGAGCGGGGCGGCGAGGGCGCCGCGTCCGGCCATGAGCTGAACCAGGGAAACCGCGTAGCCCTTGACCTGGGCGCGGATCTCGGAAAAGACGCGATCGGCGTCGGGGCGGCCGAAGTCGGCGCCCAGCATCCGGGCCAGGGCGTGGATGATCTCCAGGTCGGTCTTGGCGCCTTCGAAGGAGCCGCCGCGGCGCTGGCTCTGCACCTCGCCGCAGGTGTTGGTCACGGTGCCGGACTTCTCATAGAGCGACAACGCGGGCAGGACCACGTCGGCGGCCTGGGCGGTCTCGGTGAGGAACAGATCCTGCACCACGAGGAAACAGGATTTGAGGTTGGCGGCGTTGACCGGGTCCAGGCGGAAGGGGTTGGCGCCGACGACGTAGAGGGCGTCCAGCTCGCGCCGGTCCACGGCTTCGACCATCTGCCGCTGGTTCCAGCCCGGCGCGGCGGGGATGTCGCCGCCCCAGGCGGCCGCGAAATGGGCGCGTGCGGCGCCGTCGGAGACCGGCAGATAGCCGGGCAGCAGATCGGGATACAGGCCCATGTCGGCGGCGCCGCGGGAGTTGGCGTTGTCGGCCATGGCGATATAACGCGTGTGCCCGGGCAGCGAGGCGCCGAAGCGGACCAGGGCCTGGACCGCGTCGCCGGTCAGCTCCGGCCCGAAGACGATGATGACGTCCTGTTCCTTGGCCAATTCGGCGCGGAACTCCTCCAAACCGCCGGGGATGGGCTGCGGCGTCGCAGGCGGGGTTTGCGGCCAGCGCTTGTCGCCGGGAGGGCTGACGGCGGTCAGCTCGGCTTGCGGCGGATCGCCGCGCTGCGGCGCGGCCAAATAGCGGACCGCGTCGGCCTCGGTGCCATGCGTCAGCAGGGCCATGCGGCGCGCCTGGCGGCGCAGGCGAATGTCGCGGCGGTTGAGGACGTACAGGCTGGCGCCGGCGAGTCGGTGGGCCCAGCGCAGGTTCCAGGCCAGCAAAGGGTGTTCCTGGGTCGGGTCGCCGCCGACCAGCAGCACCGCCTTCGCGGTTTTGAGGGCGCCGGAATCGGCC
>JAKAUF010000225.1 GCA_021827785.1 Acidobacteriota bacterium
TACCCCCGCCTCGCTTCCGCCCGGTGACCGCGATCCGCACCTCGTCATGCAAGGCGCCGGCTTTACTCCGGAGTGCCGGGTCATTTGGGACGGCCAGACGGTTCCGGCTCGGTTTCTCTCCCCCGACCGGCTGTGGATCGCGCCGCCAGCGGCGGCCCTCGCCCGCCCTGGCACCCTATGGCTGACGGCGCGCAACGGTCCGCGCGGACCGGTTTCCAATCCCATGTTCCTGCCGGTTTCGCAGCCGGCGCCGGCGCTCTTCTTCGCGCGCCGCACCTTTCCCGCGGGCCCCATGCCCTATGCCGTCGCCGTCGGCGATTTCACCGGAAGCGGGCGGCCGGATCTGGCCGTCGTGAACTATTCCGTGGACGACCAGATCAGCGTCTTGCTCAACGAAGGCCAGGGACGGTTCGCCGCTCCGCGGAGCTTCGCCGTGGGCCCAATGCCGGACGCCATCGTGGCCGGCGATTTTACCGGCAATGGCGTGACGGATCTCGCCACCGCGAACTCTATGAATTGGAGCGACGGCACGGTGAGCGTCTTGCTCGGTGACGGCGACGGCGGGTTTCACGCGGCCCGCACCTACCGCAGCGGCGAGGGTTCGGTGGCGATCGCCGCGGGCGATCTCCGCGGCAATGGCAAACTGGACCTGATTGTCGCCAACGCCGCTGAAGGAACGATCAGCATCTTCTTTAACCGCGGCGACGGCACGTTTCTTCCGCCGGTGAAATATGGGCCGTTCGCCGCTCCGGACGCCGTGGCCGTCGGCGACCTTCTGGGAAACGGCAAGCTGGATCTGGTGGTGGCCGACGCCGACGCCAATGCCGTCAGCGTCCTGATGGGCAACGGCGACGGAACCTTCCGCCCGCCCGTGCAATATCCCACCGGCGGCATTGCTCCGTCGTCGCTGGTGGTGGCCGATTTCAATCATGACGGCAGGCCCGATATCGCGGTTACGAATCGGGACAGCCACACGGTTGCGGTGCTTTTGAACCGGGGCGGTGGCGTGTTCGCGCGGCCGGTCGTGTATCCGGTCACCTATTACGCCCGCTCTCTCGTCGCCGGGGATTTCTATGGGAGCGGCCATCTCGACCTGGCGGCGGTGAATGGATTTGTCGGCACGGTCAGCATTCTCCGGGGCAACGGTGACGGAACGTTTCAAAGCGCCATCAGTTTTCCCGCCGGCGTCGACGCTTCCTCCATCGCGGCCGGCGATTTTCGCGGCGACGGACGGCTGGGCCTAGCCGCGACGGATTACTACGCGGATGCAGGCGGCGTCACCATCCTCACCCAGGCGCCGGCGGTCCGGATGCAGCGGGCGCCGTTGGATTTTGGCCCCGCTCCCGTGAACAAGGTCGTCGGTTTTCCCGGTGAAGTGGCCTTGACCGACACCGGCAGCGATACGCTGGAGATCCGGCGCGTGGGCTTCATCGGCCGCGACCCCGGCGAGTTCCGCCAGAGCAACAACTGCGGCAGCCGGCTCGCGGCGGGCGCGACCTGTATCATTCGCATCCGCCTCCTGCCGTCCCGCCAAGGGGAGTTCCGGGCGAGACTCGCGGTAGATGACAACGCCCCCGGCAGCCCGCAGGAACTCGTCGTGCGCGGAACCGGCGTTGCGCCGTGAACGTTTATGGGGCGCGGGGCGCTGACCCGCCGTAGGCGGGCGTCCCGCTTTAATTGGCGCGGGGGCTGCCCCAGTTGGCAATTGGCGCGGCGCGGTCGCCGCCCGGGAGGGCGACGGTACGCAGGGCAGGAGCCCTACCCCACCAGGTGCGGCGGCAGGCAGGCCAAAGACGCGCCGCACCGGCGGCCACGCGGGGCGGCCCAACCGCCCGGCCTGAAGGCTATTGCTTGGCGCGGGCCCCAGCGCGGCTACCCACCCCAACGCGCGCCGCTGCGCGTTGGGGACCCCGGCTTTGGGGGGCGGGCCGCCGCGATTGCCAGCGCGCCTGCGGCGCGGGGGAATTTCGCGGCCTTTCCCCGCCCGCTTTGCTCCCCGAGCAAAAGGCGCGGCCCCCGCGAGCGGACCTCAGCGGTGGACGACGGGCAGGCGGGGGAGGGCCAACCTTGGCCCTGCGGGCGTACCCGCCGGACGGCGGCGAGGCGCTGCCCGCAGAATTTCCGACAGGCCGCCTTCTTGACAGTTCAAAAAGACAGTTGTACTGTCTTGTATAGCTGCCATGAGCGAAGCGAAGACGTTCACCCTCGACGAGATTGCGGCTCTCGCCGAGCTGCCGCGTCGCACCGTCCGGTACTACATCCAGTCCGGCTTGATCGCACGTCCGCAGGGCTTCGGCAAGGGCGCCTACTACACTCAGCGCCATGTCGAGCAGCTTCTGCTGGTGCGGAAGTGGCAGTTGGCGGGACTGTCGCTGGAACGGATCGGCGAGTTGCTCAAGCAGCCGGCCGCCGGCCCACTGCCGCCAACGCCCCGGCGCGCCGGGACGGTCGAGGTCTGGAGCCACCTGGTTGTCGCAGACGGCGTCGAGCTCACCCTGGAGCCCGGCCGCGCCGGCCTGAGGCCGGAGCAGGTGCGGGCTTTCTTTCGCGCGGTGACGCGGGCCTACGCGCAGATTCACGAAAGCGAGGAAAAAGAATGAACAAGCTGGCATCGGCCCTGACCGGCCTGGAGGGCGAACGCGTCGCCCTGTGCGACGTCTCGGTCTCCGCGGTCCTGCGGGATCTGCTCGCGGAGGTCACGGTGTCGCAGACCTACCGCAACGACGAGCGCGTGAACATCGAGGCGGTCTACACGTTTGCTCTGCCGCTCGATGCGGTACTTCTCGAGCTCGAAGCCGAAATCGGCGGGCGCGTTCTGCAAGGTGTCGTCGTCGAGAAGAAGGCCGCGGAGGAGAAATACGAAGACGCGGTCGAAGCGGGGGATGCGGCCGTGATGCTGGAAGCGATCGAGCCGGGCCTGTACACGATGAACGCCGGCAATCTGCTTCCGCAGGAGACGGCAAAGATCACCTTCCGCTACGCCATCCTCTACCGGTGGGCCGGCGATCGGCTGCGGTTCTTCCTGCCGACCACGATCGCGCCGCGCTACGGCCACTCGCGTCACCTGCCGCACCAAGCGCCGGAAGCGTCGCTTGCGGTCGAAAACCAGTTCTCGCTGCGCGTCGAGGTGCTCGGCGCGCTGCGTGACGCCCAATTCGTCTGCCCATCGCACGCCGTCGAGCTCATGAAGTCGCCGGACAGCGTCGTGCTCTCGCTGCGTCAGCCCAAGGCGGTCATGGACCGCGACTTCGTCTTGCACGTGAAGGCCCCGCAAGCGACGCGCAGCTTCGTCCTCTGCGGCCAGGACGGCGATGGGCTGGCCGCGGTGGCGAGCTTCCAGCCGTTCTTCCCGGGGTTGCGGCAACCGCGACCGCTGAACCTCGCCATCGTCATTGATTGCTCCGGCTCCATGCAGGGAGTTTCGATGGGGCAGGCGAAGCAGGCGCTCGCAAGCATCCTCGAAGGGCTGCAACCGCAGGATCGCATCGCGCTGATCGCGTTCGGCAACTCGACCCATGTGCTGTCCGATCGGCCGCTTCCGTGCGACCAGGCCAACCTCGCCAAGGCCCAGCGGTTTGCCCAGGCGCTCGACGCGAACATGGGCGGCACCGAGATCGGCAACGCGCTGCGCGAGGCCTATGCCGTGGCCGGCCGCTCGGAGCCGGCTGACATCCTTCTTGTGACCGACGGAGAGGTCTCCGATTGGGAGACGGTCGTCGGCGATGCGAAGAAGTCGGGCCACCGATTCTTCACGGTGGGCGTAGGCAGCGCGGTCTCGGAGGCTTTCGTGCGCGAACTCGCGGCCGGCACCGGCGGCGAGTGCGAGCTGGTCTCGCCGCGCGAGGGCATGGCGGACCGCGTCGTCCGTCATTGCGAACGCATGCGCGCGCCGCGGGCCAAGCGCGTCGCCATTCACTGGCCGGAAGGCGCCGCGAACATCGCCCCTGCCACGATGCGCGCGATTTTCGAGGGCGACACGGTGGTCGCCTGTGCGCGCTTCGACCGCGCGCCGGCGCGCGGCGCCGCGATTCTCGAACTCGAAATGGACAACGGCGAAACTCTCCGCCAGGAGTTGCCGTTTCCAGCGACCACACCCTCCGCTTCCCCGGACGGGTTGTCCACGGTGGCTCGCGTGGCGGCTGCCGCCCGCTTGACGGAACTGGATGATGCCTCGGGCTTGGAGACGGCGCTCCGTTACCGGCTCGTGAGCCCTTGGACCAACTGGCTGGTCGTTGCACCCAGGACCGAGGAAGAAAAGGCCCAGGACCTTCCGGCCCTGCGCAAGATCCCGCAGACGCTGGCGGCCGGCTGGGGCGGCACGGGCTGGGACGAGATCAATTTCTCCATCGCGGCGCCCTCACAGTGTGCACTGCCCCTCGATTCGCCGGAGCCCGAGAGTTTCTGGGACACGTGCCGCGCCAGCCCCTCCCCAGGGCGTGCACTGCCCCTCGATCTACCGGAGCCGTATCGCCGACTGCTCGAACTCGTCGAGGCGGATGATGCGGCACGGCTGGACATCGCGGACGCCCGCGATCTGCTGAGGCTGTCCGGACTTGCCCCCGAGTTCGACGAGATTTTCCGAACCGCGGCCGATCTGGGCGTCAGCGTCGTTGTTGTCGCCGCGATCGTCCTCGCTGGTCTCTTGGGCGGTCCGCTGGGCGAGTTCCTTTCCGGCGAGGCGCAAGCGGCGCTGGCATCGCTCGCGGAGTGCACCCGGGTGGTGACGGACTTGCTGCGGGAGATGGGGCGTCACGGCACCGCGCTGGCGCGCCTGACTCAAGAACCTGTTCCACGCGCGGTGCTGCTTCGGCAGCAGTCCGACGGCGGAGCCTTGGAGCGCTTCGCGCGAATGGGAGGACTGCTCGACGATCTTGACGAAGCCGTGCGCAGGTCGGGAGAGCGCCTGCGGCACTGACCTGATCCCCGCCTTCTGCACGCTGAATTCTACCCAGTTGTGTGCGGATTGTGGGACCGGGCCCTTAGCGGTGGACGACGGGCAGGCGGGGGTCGGCGGGGGGCCACTGGCGGAGGTGGGCGTATTGCGGATCGTCGCTGGCGGCCATGGAGCGGGCCGAGCCGGCGAGGACGTTCAGATAGTAGGAGGAATAGCCGTAGGCGGTGACGACGGGATGGTAGCCGTCGCGGACGATCACCAGGTCGCCGTCGGTGGCGCGCACGGTTTGGTCGTGGCCGTGGTGGTCGTAAAGGCGCTGGAAGGCGTAGCCATCGGGATGGTCAAAGCGGTAGTAATAGACCTCGTCCAAGTCCACCTCGCCCGGCGGGTGGTGGACATCGTGCTTGTGGGGCGGATAGCTGGACCAATTGCCGCTGGGGGCGTAGACCTCGCAGACCATCAGGCGGTCGGCGGGAAACGCCGGCGGGATGATGTCCAGGATCTGGCGCGTGGCGTTGCCGCCGCCGCGGATCTCGCAGGTGACGTCCTGGGGGCGGATGATGCGGGGGGTGAAGGCGCGGGCGACCGACGGCGCCGAGGCGTGGGCGAACTCGCCGGTGGTGAGGGCGGTAATGGCGAACGCGGTTCCCGAGGGCAGATAGGCGGCGTGGGGATAGCCGGCGAAGACGTGCTCGCGGCCGCCGATCTCTTGCGGGCCGGAGCCGAAATCGAGCGTGAAGCGGCCGCCGAGAATGACGAAAACGGCTTCTTCGTCGCGGGTGTTGTCCTGCCAGCTTTGGCCGGCGACCAGGCGGCGGACCTCGAAATCCATCGTCTTCCACCCCGCCTGTTGGCGGCGCAGGGAAACCAGCACGCCGGATTTATCCGGGGGTAGCGGAGCGGAAGCAAG
>JAKAUF010000094.1 GCA_021827785.1 Acidobacteriota bacterium
CCGTGCGCGCCCAGCGCGCCCAGATGAAGGCCGCGGTTCGCCTAAGCCCGCGAAGCGGTGTGACCCCAGCGACGCGTAAGCGGGGCAGCGCCCCGCGCCAGGCAACAGCCGGGCAGCGCCCCGCGCCAGGCAACAGTGGGGCTGGGGCGAGCGGGTTGCCCGGCCCAGCCGGGCGCGTAAGCGGCGCTCCGCGCCGCACCAATTAAAGCAGGACGCCCCGCCGCAGGCAGGGCTGGGGCCCGCGCCCATCCATGCAGCGAGGCGGCAGGTTCTGGGCGGCCGAACACCAACCGGGGCGCGGCGATTCGGCTCCGAGCGACGAGGCGCTCGCGCGGTTTGCGCCGTATGACCCGCTGCTGCCGCAAAAGAACACCGAGCGCGCGTCCGCTTGTGGACAGCGCAGGGCCGCAGGGACTCATATCCTGAGGCAGATCACTTGAAAGGATCCACTCATGTCATTTCACTCGTTCACTCCGAAACCCCTGGCGGCGCTGGTGATGCTAGCGGCGCTGGGACTGTTCGCGGGCATGCCCTCGGCGCACGCACAGCAAACGACTCCCCCCAACCAAGATCAGGCGCAGAGCCAGAATCAGGCAGCGACCCCGGTGACGGTTACCGGGTGCCTGCAATCCCCCAATTCCAACGTGTATTCGCTGACCGACCAGTCCAGCGACACGACCTACACCTTGACGAGCAGCAGCGTGGACCTGAGCACCCATGTGGGCCACACCGTGACCGTCACCGGCACGCCGGTGGCGCCGAGCGCTAACAACGGCACGGCGGATAGCAGCAGCATGGCTGCGGATCAAGCTCCCGCGGCGACCCAGCCGCTCGACGTCAGCAGCCTGACCATGGTGAGCACCACTTGCGATTCAGCGTCGGCAACCGCTGCCGGAACAACGGCGACGGCGGCTGCGACGACGGACAACGATGCGGCCGATACGACCGCTACCCCTGCGGCGGCCCCGAACGATGGGACGGCGCAGGCGGCATCTCCGGCCACGACGCCGGCGGCCGACGCGGCTAGCTCACAAGATAGCGGCAACGGCGCTGCAATGGCTACCCCAGCGGCGGCCAATTCCGGCACGGCACAGGCGGGAGCGAATAGCCTGCCCAAGACCGCCGGAGATCTTCCGCTTCTCTCGTTGTTGGGCGTGCTGGTATCGGGAGCTGGATTGGGCATGCTTCTGCTGGTGAAAAGGCTGGCGTAAGCGTCCCTCCGTTTCCGTCTCACCCGGCACAGCGCGTTCGCGCCGGGTGAGGCAAGACCGACCAATGCTCACTATTGGACAGACTCGTTGGTTCGACTCACGATCACACTGCAGTATGTCGCGAGCACAAGCAGCGCGGCAGGAAGCGCTGAAGGAAAGGAAGGCGTCGATGCGGGAAATTGCTTGCTGGCGCATTCTGCCCGGCGCTCTTCGGCACCCTGTGGCTGCCGAAGGCGCGAGCGGACCACCGCGCAGCGAAACCGCGTTGGGGCCCGCGCCAGTCAATCGCCTCACCCGGTGCGGGAGACCGCTCCGGGTGAGTCTCTGTTCGCGGGCGGGCCGGTGTGGACGCCGCACTGCCGCCGCCGGGAGGCACGAAGCTTAATGTCGCGCAAATCCGTTCTCATGTGGTCCGGGCGGCTCCTTATCGCCGCAGGCATGCTGGCGCTGCTCATTGCCGGATTCTTCTATTTGCAGTCGGCGCTGTTTCAGAGCGCGAGCAACCGCGCATTCGACCGTCTGCGGGCGGCGCGCCGCTCGCCAGCAGCAAGCCAGCTGACGGCGGCCCTGGATCCCGGGAGCCGCGCGGCGCGGAATGCGGCTCGCGTGCCTACCGGCGCGGAGGTGGGTCGGATCCAGATCCCCTCCCTGCATCTCTCAGCCATCATTCTGCAAGGGACGGGTGCGGGCACGCTGCGCCTCGCCGTGGGGCATTATCCCAGCAGCGCGCTGCCCGGCGAAGGCGGGAATGTCGTGCTGGCGGGCCACCGCGACACCTTCTTTCGCCCCCTGCGCAATATTCGGCGTGGCGACCGGATCATCCTTGAGACGCCGCGCGCCACCCTGGACTATCGCGTCGAAACCACCGCCGTGGTGAACCCCAATGACGTGGCGGTATTGGCGCCCACTGCGGGCAATATTTTGACGCTGGTGACCTGTTTTCCGTTCTATTACATCGGACCGGCGCCGCACCGGTTTATCGTGCGGGCGAAGCTTGTGCCGCGGTCTTGAAGGCGCATCGGCGGACAGCAAGGTTCATGGCCGGTCGCGGGGGCGGCGCGTGTTGCTGCCCGGGGTGCGGTGCGAGGTCGCCATGGCCGGCGCGCGGAACCCGGCCAACCGCGCGGTGCCTCCGGTGGGGGCGACGGTATAATTAGCCAGCAGACTTGTCATGTCGAGATCCTTGCCTCCCGCCGAATTGCGCGCGACGCTCGCGGATATATTCGCGATTCCAGCCGAGCAAGTCACCGCCGACCTGAGCGCGGCGTCCCTGCCCAGCTGGGATTCCTTCCGCCATTTGCAGGCCATCTTGGCCCTGGAAAGCGAGTTTCACGTCCAGTTCGATCCCCAGCGCATCGGCGATCTCACCACCGTCGCCGCCTTGGAAGCGGAACTGCGGGCCTTGGGCGTGCAATTCCAAGGGTAAGATGGCGACAGAGCGCTGCCATGGCCATTAGCCCGGATTTGCTGGAGATTCTCGTCTGCCCGCTGGACAAAGCGCCGGTGGATCTGAAGCCCGACCAAAGCGGCTTGAAATGCCGGCAGTGCCACCGCGTCTATCCGATTCGGGACGATATTCCGGTGATGCTGGTGGATGAAGCCAAAATTGAACCCTGACGTCTTGGCCCCGGCGCCATCGGCGCACGGCGCCGGCGTTGCCGCCGGCCAGGTGCTGGCGGCTTTGCCCCACGGCGCTTGGGTTGCGGTCATCCGGCTGCGCAGCCTGGGCGATATCATCCTCACCACGCCGGCGCTGGCGGCGCTGCGACGCTGGCGCCCCGATCTGCGCCTGGTGTATTTGGCGGAGCCGCGGTGGACGGCGGCGCTGGCGGGCAATCCGGACATCGCGCAAATCATCGCCGTGCCCAGCGGCGGCGCGGGACGTCTGGCGGCGCTGCGCGCATTGCGCCGGCTGCGGCCGCGGTTGGCGGTGAACCTGCATGGCGGCTCGACCGCGGCTTGGCTGACCTGGGGTTCGGGGGCGCAGTGGCGCGCGGGCTTTGTCGGCCATCGCCACGGCTGGGCGGTGAACCTGCGCATGCCGCCGCAGCCGCCGCCTCCCGGCCGGCGGCGCTGGCACACCGCCGAGCACGTCGCCGGGCTGTTTCGTTTTCTGGGCCTGCCGCCGGGAGACCTGGGCCCGGCGTGCGTCGTGCCCGCGGCGGCGGCGCGCCCGGCCGTGGCGGCGCGTTTGGCGGCGGCCGGCGTCGCCGGTCCCTATGCCTTCATCAACGCCTTTCCCCGCGAGGCGGCGATGCGCTGGCGTTCGGCGGATTACGCGGCGCTGCTGCCGTGGCTGCGCACGCGCTGGGGTTTGGAGGCGGTGCTGGCGCATCCCGCGGCGCCCGATGGGGAGACCGCCGCGCCGCTGCTGGCCGCCGGAGCGCGGCTGCTGGCGCCGACCACGGTGGCGGAATTGATCGCCATCATCGCCGGCGCGGAAATCGTCATCGGCAGCGATGGAGGTCCGCTACATATTGCCGCGGCGCTGGGGAAACCCATCGTAGCGTTATTCGGCCCTACTGACCGCGAGGCGTGGGCGCCATGGCAGGCGCGGCATCGCTTATTAATGGCGCCGGCCACCGAGGTGCCCTATCTTGAAGTTCAGCAGTCGGTGAATGATCTGCTGGCGGTGCAAACCATTGCACCCGACAGTTCGTGACCGCCGCCAGAGCGTATCGCGCCGGCCCCGCCCTGCGCGGCGGACACTGGCATGCGGTCGCCTCCGCGTCCAAACGGCCGGTCTTGGCAGCAGCGGATGGCGGTTAGGACGGCGATGGCTGCCCCGCGGCGCGGGAAGCCCAGGGGGAGATTTTGGGCAGCAATGACGGCGCGCATACGGGACGCGGGATTTTCGCGCGCAACAATTGACATTTGCATTTAATCCAGCTATAACCCTCAACATATATCTTTGGTGTGCTGCGTTTTTTTGGGTGAACAACTGAGGAGAACCATGTCAACCATCAGCAAAGCCATTCGTGACTTGGAGGAGCAGCGCCGGCGGATTGATTCCGCTTTAAAGGTGCTTCGGGGCCTTGATCACGGCGGCAGCGGCGGCGGAATCCGAAATATTTCCGAAGAGGGCCGGAACCGTATCGCGGAGGCGCAGCGCCGCCGCTGGGCGAAGGTGCGAGCGGCCAAGGCCGCCGCTTCCGGGAAAAAATAACTCTTGCGCCTGTCTCGCCGTTTTTTATTGCCGCTCGCCGCTTTGCTCGCGGCGGGAGTATGGCTGGCCGCGGCGCGGAACTCTGCTTCCGCCTCCGCTCCGGCTCCCCAGGTGCGCCTGGCCACGGGGCGGATCATGGGACGGCGGCTGGCGGGAGGAGTGCGCTTTTTCGCCGGAGTTCCCTTCGCCGCGCCCCCGGTGGGGCGCGGGCGCTGGGCTCCGCCGCATCCGGCGCGGCCCTGGCGCGGCGTGCGCGCCGCGCAACACTTCGGCGCGCCGTGCATGCAGCGGCGTCCCCCGCCGCGGATGGGGCCGTGGACGCACGCCTTCAATTCCTACCGCGCGCCGAGCGAGAACTGCCTCTACGTGAACGTATGGGCGCCGCGCGCCCCGCCCCATCCTCTGCCGGTGATGGTGTGGATCTACGGCGGCGGCTTCGTCAGCGGCGCCGGCAGCGTGCGAATCTATAACGGCGTGGCCCTGGCGCGGCGCGGCGTGGTGGTGGTGAACTGCAACTACCGCCTGGGCGCCTTCGGGTTTTTGGCGCTGCCGGGCCTGGCGCGGGAATCGCCGCATCACTCGGCGGGCAACTACGCCTTGCTGGACCAAATCGCGGCTCTGCGCTGGGTGCGCAAGAACATCTCCGCTTTCGGCGGCGACCCCAGGAACGTCACCATTTTCGGCCAGTCCGCCGGCGCCGCCAGCGTAGGGCTGCTGCTGCGCTCGCCGCTGGCGCAGGGATTATTCCAGCGCGCCATCATCATGAGCGGCCAGGCGGCGCTGCCCATGCATGGCCTGATGGGCGGCACGCCCTTGGCCGTTGCGGAGCGACAAGGCCAGGCCTGGGCGCGGCATTTGGGCGTGCAGGGCAGCGGCGCGCAACTGGTCGCGCGGCTGCGAGCCTTGCCGGCGGCGAAGATTTTGGCCGGCGGCACGGCGCATCTGGGACCGATCACCGACGGCTGGGTGATCCGGCCGGGCCCGGGACCGCGGCGGCAAGCCGAAGTGATGATCGGCATGGTCGCCGACGACATCGGCGTCGGCTATTACGGCATGGGCCCGCGCCCGCGTCCCACCTGGGCGGGCTATCAATCCGGGCTGCGGCGGCTGTGCGGCGCGCAGGCCGCGCGCTGCGCCGCGCTCTATCCCGCCAAGAACGCCCGTCAGGGGCGGGCGGCGCTGACCACGGGACGCCAGGATCGCGGGCGCGTGTCCATCGCCAAATGGGCGCGGCGGCAACTGCGCTACAGCCCGCGCGTGTATACCTATTATTTCAACCACGCCATTCCCTGGCCGCGGCATCCGGAGTACGGCGTGTTTCATTCCTCCGAGCTGCCCTACGTCTTCGCCAATCTGCGCCTGATGCAGCGGCCCTGGGGACCGGTGGATTACCGCCT
>JAKAUF010000241.1 GCA_021827785.1 Acidobacteriota bacterium
GCGTGGGGATAGCCGGCGAAGACGTGCTCGCGGCCGCCGATCTCTTGCGGGCCGGCGCCGAAATCGAGCGTGAAGCGGCCGCCGAGAATGACGAAAACGGCTTCTTCGTCGCGGGTGTTGTCCTGCCAGCTTTGGCCGGCGACCAGGCGGCGGACCGAGAAATCCAGGGTCTTCCATCCCGCCTGTTGGCGGCGCAGGGAAACCAGCACGCCGGATTTATCCGGGGGCAGCGGAGCGGAAGCAAGCAACAGGTCGGTGGGCATGGATTAGTGGACTTTGACTTTGGCTTCGGCCTTGGCTTCGGCGCCGCCGGTGACGGGGGCTTTGGCCGGAGCATCGCCGGCGGCGGCGGGCGCCGGTTCGGCGGGCTCCAGATGGGAGCGTTCCTGGGCGCGCATGGCGGCGTAGGCGGGATAGACGGCCTGGGCTTGCGGGGTGGCGGCGACCTCGGCGATGGGCACGTCCCACCAACTTTCATAATCGGGAACGCGGACGTCCAAGGCGGTTTCGACCACGACGGCCACGGGACCGGCGGCGGCGCGGGCATCGGCCAGGGCCTGCACCAACTCCTGATGGCTGCGCACGCGGACGGAGGGCACGCCCAGGCTGGCGGCGTTGGCGGCGAAATCCACCGCTACGGTCGGGCCCTGAAGCTGGCCGTTCAGCCGCCGGCGGTAGAGCGTGCCGTAACCGGCGGCGCCGACCGCTTGGCTGAGGCCGTTGATGCTGGCATGGCCGTGGTTGTCCAGCACCACGACGATGATCTTGACGCCTTCCTGCACGGCGGTGGCCAGCTCCTGCGCCATCATCAAATAGGATCCGTCGCCCACCAGGACGTAGACCTCGCGGTCCGGCGCGGCCATCTTGGCGCCGATGCCGCCGGCGATCTCATAGCCCATGCAGGAGTAGCCGTACTCCATGTGGTAGCTTTCCGGGTCGCGGGCGCGCCACAGCTTGTGCAGGTCGCCGGGCATGCTGCCGGAGGCGCAGATCATCACGTCGCGCGGCTGGGCGCTGGCGTTGACCGCGCCCAGCACCTCGCCTTGGCTGAGCGGCGGGCCGTGGCGCAGGGCGTAGATGCGGCTGACCTCCTGGTCCCATTCCGCCTGGAACCGCGCGGCGCGGGCGCGGTAGGCGGCGGCGGTTTGATATCCGGCCAGCGCCGCGCCCAGCTCCTCGATGGCCGCGCGGGCGTCGGCGATGAGGGCGATGGCGGAGTGCTTGTAGGCGTCGAACTCCGCCACGTTGATGTTGACGAAGCGCACGGCGGCGTTCTGGAAGGCGGTCTTGGATTGGGTGGTGAAGTCGGTGTAGCGGGTGCCGATGCCGATGACCAGATCCGCTTCCCGCGCCAGGATATTGGCGCCGGGCGTGCCGGTGACGCCCATGGCGCCGAGGGCTAGGGGATGGTCAAAGGGCAGGGCGCCTTTGCCCGCTTGGGTTTCGGCGACGGGAATGCCAGTGCGGCGGGCGAAGTCGGCCAGAGCGGCGCTGGCGCCGGAGTAGCGGACCCCGCCGCCGGCGATGATCAGCGGCTGGCGGGCGGCACGGATAGCCGCGGCGGCGCGGCGCAGGGATTCGGCGTCGCCGCGCGGACGCTGCACGCGCCAGACGCGCGGGGCGAAGAACTCGGCGGGAAAGTCGTAGGCCTCCGCCTGCACATCTTGGGGCAGGGCGATGGTCACGGCGCCGGTCTCCGCCGGCGAGGTGAGCACGCGCATGGCCTCCGGCAACGCGGTGAGCAGCTGCTCCGGGCGCTGGATGCGGTCCCAATAGCGGGAGACGGGACGGAAGCAGTCGTTGACGGAGATGTCCTGGGTCGAAGGCAGCTCCAACTGCTGCAATACCGGCGCGACGTTGCGCCGGGCGAACAAGTCGCCGGGCAGGAGCAGCACCGGCAGCCGGTTGATGGTGGCCAGGGCGGCGCCGGTGATCATGTTGGTGGCGCCGGGGCCGATGGAACTGGTGCAGGCGAAGGCGCGCAGCCGCTGGCTTTGCTTGGCGAACGCCGCCGCGGTATGCACCATGGCCTGCTCATTGCGCGCCAGGTAGTAGGGGAACTCCGGAGTTTGCTGGAGCGCCTGGCCCAGCCCGGCGACGTTGCCATGGCCGAAGATGCCCAGGCAGCCGGCGAAAAAGGGATGCGCTGCGCCGTCCCGGGCGACCCATTGGCGGCGCAGAAATGCCACCAAGGCCTGGGCGGCGGTGAGCCGTTGCGTGCTCATGAAAACCCAAGATGAGCGCCGCCGCGGGCGGAGATGCCGGCCGCGGCGGCGGGGGATGGGGCTTAGAAGTAGAACTTCGCGGCCAGCTGGATAATGCGCGGAGGAGTGGTCAGCGAACTGAACTGGCCAAAGCCGCCGGTGCCGATGTTGGCGTTGGGATTGCCGAAGTTGGCATGATTGAGAACGTTGAAGAACTCGCCGCGCACCTGCAAGCGCTTGGCCTCTCCCACGCGGAAGTTCTTGAACAGGCTGAAGTCGGTGTTTTCGATGCCCGGCCCGTGGAACATGCGCGGTGCGCAGGTGCCGAACTGGCCCACCCCCGGCTGGCTGAAGGCGCCGGGATTGAGGAAGGTGCCGCTGCCGCCGATCCAGAGCTGGCTGGGATCCTGCGTGGCCCCAGCATAGAAGTTGCCGGAACAGTTGGGGCGATTGCCGCCGGCGCCGGCCGTGTACGTCAGATCGTTGGCGCCGCCGACGCTGAAGGGCACGCCGGTCTGCAAGGTGACGATGGCGTTCATCTGCCAGCCGCCCAGAATCGCCTGACCGGCGCCGCCCAGGTTGCGGAAGAACGTGCGGCCGCGGCCGATGGGAAGGTCGTAGATGACGTTGCCGACAAAGCGGTGGGTGACATCGAACGGCGAGTTGCCCATCTCCAGGCCGTAGTTGTAGGAATTGATCGGCTCGGCGCCGCCGGTCAGGTTGTCCACGTAGTTGGACATGCCGTGGCTGTAGGTGTAATCCAGCGAGTAGCTGAAGCCGTTTTCGTACTGGCGGCGCAGGGTGGCCTCGAAGGCGGCGTAATCGGTATTGCCGTCGTTGGTGGACATCTCCAGGAAGGCGTGGTTGCCGGAAGCGCCCGCCTCGGGGCCACTCATGACGGTGTTGAGATTGGCGTAGGGGAAGGTGACGATCGGCTGGCCGGAGGAGGTGTAGCCGGTGATCAGGCCCTGGTTGGAGTCGCGCAGGCGGTTCATGTGCCGCGCCCAAGTGCCGACCGCGGTCAAATCCAGCACGGTGTTGTGGTCAATCTGGATCTGCGGACCGAAGCTGGCCTGGGTGACGTCCGGGCTTTGCTGGTAGGGATCCTGCGCGCGGATTTGCAGCGAGCTGAGCGGCGGATTCTGGAATTGATTGATCGGAAAACCCGTGGACAACTGGAACACCGGCGTGGTGCTGCCCTGGGACTGGCCCAGGAAGCCGTTGACCAGGAAGGGCGGGTTGAGGTTCAGCATGCTCTCCGAACCCTGCCGCGCGCGGTGGTCGTAATAGATGCCGACGCCGCCGCGCCAGACCAAGGACGGCATCATGTGGTAGGCAAAGCCGAAGCGGGGAGCGAAGTTGTCCAGGTCGGGATGAATGGTGGAGCGGGAGAACATGCCGGAGGCGTTGGACGCCACGGGAATGACCTGGCCGCCATTGATGGGATAGAAATTGGAGAGCTGGTTGTTGCGGGCCAGCAGCGGGGAGAACAGCTCATAGCGCAGGCCGTAGGTGACGGTCAGATCGTTGGTGACGCGCCAGGTGTCCTGCGCGTACCAGGCCTGGCCGGGGTAGTAATTGTAGGCGACCAGCGGGGTGTCAAAGACGGCCGCGGACATATCGCCGAGCAGGAAGTCCGGCATGCCGTAGTTGCTGTTGCCGGTGGAGTAGATGCCGCTGGCGTCCATGTAGCCCTGCGGCGCCTGGATGTCGAGGAAGGTATCGGAGGCGCGGTGGTACTCGTAGCCGAACTGGAAGTTGTGGTTGCCGCGGATCATGCTCAGGTTGTCGGTGTACTGCCAAACCTGGCCCACCTGGAACTGCGGGCGCCATTGCGAGGTGCCGATGTTGGTCAGGCCGTTGATGGAGATCGCCGGCAAGCCGGAGCTGTTGGGCCCGACCGGGATGCCCTTCAGCCCGTACTGCGCCGCCGCCGACTGCCCGAGGGTGAGGCCGTAGGGGTTGCTGTAATCGTGCTCGCGGCTGAAGCCGAAGTGAAATTCGTTCACCACCGTGGGGCTGAGGGTGCTGGTCCAGCCGATGGCCACGGACTGGTCATGAATGGCGAAGTCGGTGGCGAAGTTGCCGTTGCCGACCAGGGGATTCGAGGTCCACGGCCCGTCCACGTAGTTCTGGTGCTCGTAGCTGTAGCGGGCGAACACTTGGTTGGCGGAATTGATGCTGTGATCCACGCGCACGTCGGTGGACCAGGTGTGGTTGGGGCCGGGGGAGGTGTACTGATAATTGTTGCCCTGATACATGCCGCTGGCGTTGTCGCTCGGCAGGTTGGGCAGGGGGTACAGATCCAGCAGCTTTTGCCCCACCGAGTCAATGCAGTTGGGCGCGATGGTGTCCATGGCGCCGGAGCCGTTGGAGTCGGCGACGATGCAGCCCGCCTGCGACGGCACGGTGGGAGACAGGGGGCTATAGTTCGCGCTGCCGGGCGTGCCGGTGATCTCGCGGAAGTTGCCGGCGCGCATCAGCGGCGTGGGCACCGAGGAGATGATGGTGCTGTTCTGGTTGGTGCGCAGGCCCTGGAAGTCCACGAAGAAGAAGGTGTTGTTGCGGACGATGGGGCCGCCCAAGGTGCCGCCGAACTGATTCATGGAGAACGGACTGCGGCCCACGCCGCTGGCGTTGTTGGCGTAGGTGTTGGCGTCCAGGCCGCTGTGGCTGTTGAACTCCCACAGATCGCCGTGGAAATGGTTGGTGCCGGACTTGATGGAGGCGTTGATGACGGCGCCGGCGGAGGTGCCGATCTTGGCGTTATAGGTGCGGGTCTGGATGCGGAACTCGCTGAGCGCGTCGGGCGGCGGATGCACCGCCTGCACGGAGTTTTCCTGCAAGTTTTCCGACTGGGAGTTGTTGTCGGTGCCGTCGAGAATGAAATCGTTGTCCAGCGAGCTATTGCCGTTGACGTTGAAGCGATCAGGCGCGACGTGGGCCACCTCGGCGGTGGCGAGCGAGCCGCCCAGCTGGTTGCCCTGCGGCGTCTGCGAGACGCCGGCCACGAGCAGCGCCAAATCGCTGTAGCGGCGGCCGTTGAGCGGCAGCGTCTCGATCTCGCGGGAGTGAATCACCGCGCCGGCATTGCCGTTTTGCGTGTGCAACAGCGGCTGGGTGGAGACCACCTGCACTTCCTGGGACACGGCGCCGACCTTGAGGGTGAAATTCACCAATTGCCGTGACTGCACCGAGACGCGAACGTCGTTGGCCTGCTGCGCGGCGAAGCCGGTCTTGGCGGCCTTGACGGTGTAGGTGTCGGGGATCAGGCCGGGAAAGACAAACTGCCCGGTCTGGTCCGTGACGGTGTGTTGCACGATGCCGGTCGCGGTGTTGGTCAAGGTGACGGTGGCGCCGGGGATGGCGCCGCCGCTGGCGTCCTTGACCGCACCGACGATGGTGCCCAAACTGGACTGGGCCCAGGCCATCGAAGCCATCGAGGCCAACAAAACGACAAGACCCACGCCGCGCAGCAGTTGCTTCATCGCGATTCCTCCCGGGCCCAAGGCCCACGGTCCTGGTCTGACAGCTCGCACTCGCATTTTCCGTTG
>JAKAUF010000008.1 GCA_021827785.1 Acidobacteriota bacterium
GCCGCCCGCGCCCGGACCGTTCCGGCGGTCGCCGTGACGTTTGAACCCCATCCCCTGCGCCTGCTGCGTCCGGACGCCGCGCCCCGCCTCATCACCCCGCTGGCGCGGAAATTACGGCTGCTGGCGGAAACGGGCGTGGACGCCATCGCGGTTCTGCCCTTCACGCGCGAACTCTCCGAGCTGACCGCCCGCGCCTTCGTCGAGACCATCCTGGTCCGCGGACTCGCCCCAGCCGCGATTCATGAGGGCGCTAACTTCCAGTTCGGGCATCGCCACGCCGGCAATGTGGAAACGTTGGCGGAGCTGGGACGAGGATTTGGCTTTCAGGTGGTGGTGCACCCGGAAATGCGCTGGCGCGGCGAGCGGGTTTCCAGTTCGCACATCCGCCGGCATATCGCCGCCGGCGCTGTTTCCCGGGCCGCCCGGCTGCTGGGGCGGTGGTTTTCCATTGCCGGTCCGGTATCGGCGGGCGCGGGCGTCGGCCGGCGGCTCACCGTTCCCACGCTCAACCTGGCGGACTATTCCGAACTCCTTCCCGCCCGCGGCGTTTACGTAACCCAGACCCGCATTGGAGACCAGTGGTTGGGCTCGGTGACCAATTGCGGCCTGCGGCCGACGTTCACCGGGGACAATCCTGACCCAGCGCCCTTCCGGGTGGAAACGCATCTGCTCGAGGTGGATCCCGCCAACCCGCCGGAAACGCCCGCCGAAATCGAAGTCCGCTTCCTGCACCGCCTGCGCGACGAGCAACGGTTCCCTTCGCCGGAAGCGCTGAAGGTACAGATTCTCGCGGATGTAACCCGTGCCCGGCGCTTTCTGCGGCGTCTGCCCGCCGCCTGCAGGGTTTAGGGTAGAGGGATCGGTGGTTTGCCACCGCGATGGGGGCGGGAGGACACATGAAGATCGGCATCATTGGCGCGGGTCATGTCGGCGGCACGCTGGGCGTGCGCTGGGCTCGCAATGGACACCAGGTCACCTTGAGTTCGCGTGATCCGCAGTCGGCGGCGATGCGGGAGTTGGTAGCCAAAGCCGGCGGCGCGACGCGGGCCACGACGCCGCAGGAAGCCGCGATCAGCAGCGATGTGCTTCTTTTGGCCACGCCGTACTCGGCCGCCCGCAGCGCCATCAGCAGCTTGGGCAATGTCGCCGAGAAAATCTTGATTGACGCCACCAACCCGCTGCTCTCGGATTTATCCGGCTTGACGCTGGGCACCACCATGTCCGCCGCCGAGGAAATCGCCGTGTGGGTCCGCGGCGCCAAGGTGGTCAAAGCCTTTAACACCGTCGGCTACAACATCATGGAAAACACCGACTTTGGCGCCGCCCGCCCGGCCATGTGTTATTGCGGCGACGACGCCGACGCCAACGCCCAAGTGGCCAGCCTGATTGCGGAGCTCGGCTTCGAGCCGGTCAACGCCGGGCCGTTGCGCCAGGCGCGGCTCTTGGAGCCGTTCGCGCTGCTGTGGATTTCCCTGGCCTACGGCGCCGGGTACGGCCGCGAAATCGCCTTCCAGCTCCTGCGCCGCTAAACGCGCGCGGCGCCGCCCCAAGCGGCGGCGCGGAATCTATAATGAAAGACGAAATGTCTTCCCCAATCGCCACAGCGCCCGCCCAGCGCGCGGACTGGATCGCGGCCCGCACCCAACGCCAATCCGCCGCCGGCGAAACCGCCATGACCCAGATGTATTTTGCCCGCCGGGGCGAAATTACCGAAGAGATGGTCTATGTCGCCGAGCGGGAGGGGCTGGCCGCCGAAACGATCCGGACGGAACTCGCCGCCGGCCGCCTGATCATCCCCGCCAACATCCGCCATCCCGAGCTGGAGCCGATGGCCATCGGCGTGGCCAGCCGTTGCAAGATCAACGCCAATATCGGCAACTCGGCGGTCACCAGCAACTCCGATGCCGAGCTGGACAAGCTGCACGTCGCGGTGCATTACGGCGCCGACACGGTGATGGACCTTTCCACCGGCGGCGATATTCCCGCCATCCGCGACCGCATCCTGCGGCACTCGCCGGTGCCGATCGGCACGGTCCCCATCTACGAGGCCCTTAGCCGCGTGAAGCAGGTGCGGGATCTAAACCGCGCCGTGCTGCTGGAGACGATCGAGAGCCAAGCCGAGCAGGGCGTGGATTATATGACCATCCACGCCGGCATCCTGTTGGAGCATCTGCCGCTGACGCGCGGCCGCATCACCGGCATCGTCAGCCGCGGCGGCAGCATTTTGGCCCAGTGGATGGTGGAGAACCACCGCCAGAACCCGCTCTACGAGTACTTCGAGGATATCTGCAAGATCTTCCGCAAATACGACGTCAGTTTCTCCCTCGGCGACAGCCTGCGCCCCGGCTGCCTGCATGACGCCAGCGACGCCGCGCAGTTCGCCGAGCTGAAAACCTTGGGCGAACTCACCGCCGTGGCGTGGCGGCACGACGTGCAAGTCATGATCGAGGGGCCGGGCCACGTGCCGATGGACCAGATTCAGTTGCAGGTGGAAAAGGAAGTGGAGTTGTGCCACGGCGCCCCGTTCTACACCCTGGGCCCACTGGTCACCGATTTCGCCCCTGGCTACGATCACATCACCAGCGCCATCGGCGCGGCGATGATCGGCTGGCACGGCGCCTCGATGCTCTGCTATGTAACTCCCAAGGAGCATCTCGGCCTGCCCAACGCCGAGGACGTCAAGCAGGGCTTGATCGCCTACCGCATCGCCGCCCACGCCGCGGACATCGCCCGCCACCGCCCGGGGGCGCGCGACCGGGACGACGCCCTGTCCCGGGCCCGCTATGACTTCGACTGGCCCCGTCAGTTCGCGCTGGCGCTGGATCCGCCCACGGCGCAAGCCATGCACGATGAAACCCTCCCCGAGGAAGGCTACAAGGAAGCCCATTTCTGTTCCATGTGCGGGCCCAAATTCTGCTCCATGAACATCTCCGCCAAGGTTTCCGAGTTTCTGGACACGGCCGCCCTCACCGCCCCTCCGGCGCGTTAAGTCCCGTCCGCTCCGCCCGCCCATGAACACGACCACCCGCGACGAACAACTCCGAGCTGAATTCAATCAATGGGCCCGCGATGGCCATGGCGAAGCCATGGAGCGGCATCATTTCCGCATCGCCCAAAAGACCATCCAGCGCATGCAGTTGGCGCCGCAGGAACGGATCCTGGAACTGGGGTGCGGCGACGGCTGGGCTTGCCGTTTGTTGTCGCGGCTGCTCCAGCCGGAGTCGCGGCTGGTGGGCATGGACATCTCCGATGAGATGATTCGCCAAGCGCGCAACCGGTCCGGTGACTTCGAGAACGTCAGCTTCCTCTGGGGTTCGGCGGAGGCCATCCCCTGGGAAGACGACTTTTTCAGCAAAGCTTGGGCCATCGAGTCGTTCTATTACTACGAGCACCAGGAGAAGGTTCTGGATGAGCTCAAGCGGGTCTTGGCGCCGATGGGCCGGCTGTTTTTGCTGATGTGCATCTACCGGGAAAACACCGATACGCTGCGCTGGGTGGAGCAGGCGCATGTGCCCATCCATGTCCGCAGCGCGGAGGAATACCAGGCCATGCTGGCCGCCCGCGGATGGATTGAAGTCACCGCCGAGGAGTTTCTGCCCGAGCCCGGCGCTCCGGCCGAGACGCGCAGCCATGACCGCGCGCTGCTGATTTCCGCGCGCAAACCGCACGCCGCGCCGCGACCGGGGTTGGGGTAAGCCGGCATGGCCGGCGAAGCGCCGCGTTCGGTGGACATCTCGCTCTCGGAAGGCGTCACCATCGAATGGCGGGATGGCCACCTCAGCCATTACGGGGTCAAGTACCTGCGCCAGCAGTGTCCCTGCGCCACCTGCACCGGGAAACATGGACCCGTTCCGCCGGCGCCGGCCGCCGCGCCCGGCGCGCTGCCCATCTTCACGCCCAGCGGCGCCACGCTGCTCGGCGCCGAACGCGTCGGCAACTACGCCCTGCATTTCACCTTCAGCGACCGCCACTCCACCGGCATCTACACCTGGCAATACCTGCGTTCGCTTTGCCCGTGCGGCCAGTGCCACCCGGAACCGCCGCCCAAGGCCTAGGGCGGGGGGGACGGGACCCCGGGGCTTGCCCGCCACCGTCCGCCTCCGTACACTGAATACAGATGCCCTGGGCGGCATCAGTCCCGATGGCGGAACCATCCACCGGCGCCAGCGCGAATCCTCAGTCCGCACCGCTGAACGCGCGGGAACATGCGGTGCTGAACACGGTGCTGGAACTCTACCTGCGCACCGGCGAACCGGTCGCCTCCCGCCATGTGGCGGAAATGGGGGGAGGGGGAGCCGAGCACCTCAGCGCCGCCTCCATTCGCAACGTCTTCGCCAGCCTGGAGGCCACCGGCTACCTCTCCCAGCCGCACACCTCCGCCGGCCGGATTCCCACGCTGCAAGCCCTGCGCCATCACGTACGCGGCTTGCCCTCGCCTCGTCCGCTGACAGCGGACGAGGAGCGCCGTCTCCAGGCGCTGCTGGGCCGCGGCGATTCTGGGCCCGATATCGAGATCACCGAAGCCCAATTTCTGGAACGCGCCTGCCAGTTCCTCTCCGAAGTCTCGCATCGCATTGGCTTGGTGGCCGTCGCGCCTTGGTCCGATCCGAGCCTGCGGGAGATCCGCTTTTTCCGCCTCAACGGCCGGCGCGTTCTGGCGGTGCTGGCAGCCCAAGACGGTCAAGTGCGGGAATGCGTGGCGCGCGTTCCGGAGGATTATTCGCAAGCGGAACTCGACACCGCGGCCCGCTTCCTCAACGCCTCCTTCGGCGGCTGGAGGCTGGAACGCATCCGCCGCGAGCTGATCCGCCGCGTGGATGACGACCGCGCCGCCTACGATCAACTATTGCAGCGGGTATTGGTGCTCTATCACTGCGGCATATTGCAGCTTCGCGATCCCGGCCAGGTCTACGTGGACGGCGCCAGCAATCTGGTGGCGCTGCTGCGCGACCATGAGCGGCTGGCGGAAATTCTCCGCGCCTTGACCGCCAAGGAAAAGCTCTTGGCCCTGGTGCAACAAATCGCCGACCCTGCCAACCGCCCCCATCCGGTCCCCGCGGTGAGCGGCGGAATGCCGGATACGGTGCACATTCAAGTCGGGTTGGATGCCGCCGACATGCCCGATTTCGGCTTGGTGGCGGCCCATTATTCCACCCCCGAGCACCGCCAAGGGACGCTGGCCATCCTGGGCCCCGCCTGCATGGAATATGGCCTTGCGGCCGCCGCCGTGCTGCGCGTGCGAACGTTGCTGGAACATCTGACACCCGACGCCTTATCGGGGGACAATTAGAGCATGAGCACCAAGAAAGAACCGGCGCCGGCGTCCGCCGCCGGCGCGCCGTCGCCGCCGCCGGCGGCCCCCGATACCGAGCCCGAGGCCGCCGCCCCGGCGGAAGCAGACGCCTTGGCGCAAGCGCAGGCGGAAAACGGCCAATTGCGGCAGCAGTTGTTGCGCGCCATGGCGGATTTCGATAATTTCCGCAAGCGCGCGCGCCGCGAGGAGGCCGAGCAGCGCCTGCATGGGCTGCAAGAAGCCCTGCGCGTCTTGCTTCCCGCCTGGGATAACCTGCACCGCGCCTTGGCCCATCCCGGCGCCGGCGCCGAGGATCTGCGCCGTGGCATTGAACTCACCGAGCGGCAATGGGCCGAGGGGCTGCGCAAACTCGGCGTCGAGCCGGTCCCGGCCATCGGCCAGCCATTCGATCCGCATCTGCACCAAGCCGTCGAAATGGTGGACACGACCGAAGCGC
>JAKAUF010000341.1 GCA_021827785.1 Acidobacteriota bacterium
GGCCCCATTCGTCCATATAGTCCAAGAGCGCGGCGCTGTCGTTCAGGTCCACTCCGGGCTGAACACCCTCGCCGCCGTCGGAGATGGGCAGGAGCACCTTCGCCCGTGGTTGGCGCTGGCGAGCGAGCTCGACCCGCAGCGATTGTTCGATGAGCGCGGTCAAGCTGATACGGCGCTCCAACGCCGAACGTTTGGCGTCCGCCAATAGGCCGGGGTCGAGGCGAACCGTCGTCCGCATGCATCAAGACATAACATGAAGACGTCATTATGTCCACAGGCTGTGCTCGTCCAGGGGATCGCTTTACAGTTCGGCTCCTCTTATCGGGGTAGCCCAGGGCCTGATGAGGGCGGAAGGTGTTGTAGGTGCGCTCCCAGAGGCGGAATCGCGGTTGAGAGCGGAGAGGCGCTCCGGGAGCGGCGCGGCGGCCCGGCGGATCAGGGTTTGCGGGCGAGGGGGCGGCGGAGGGGAATGAGGGCCTCACTGGGACCGGTTTGCGGGGCGCGGGTGAGCATTTCGCGCTGCACGAAATCCACGAAGGCTTGCATCTGGCGATGCATATCCTCTTCCCGCTGGCGCATGTGGTCCTGCAACGCCTCGATCTTTTGGCGCAGGTCCAGCACCACTTCGACCCCAGCGAGGTTGACGCCCATGTCACGTGTAAGGACCAGGATCATCTCCAGGCGCTTGAGATCCTCATCGGTATAGAGGCGCGTGTTGCCCTCGGTGCGGGAGGGCTTGAGCAAGCCTTCGCGCTCATACAGGCGGAGGGTCTGCGGGTGCACGCCGTACTGCTCGGCAACGGCGGAGATCATGTAGGCGCCGCGGCCCCGCTTTCTCATCGCGCCCCCTCGGCGCCGGCGCTGAGAATTTGCGCGCGCACGTCCTCGGGGTGGAGGCGCTCGAATTCGCGCAGCAACTCGCGGGCGCGCTCATCGGTAACCTTGGGAACCTGCACCTGCACCTCGACGTATTGATCGCCGCGGACGCCGGCATGCTGGCTGCTGGCCACGCCGCGCTCGGCCAGGCGCAGGCGCTGGCCGTTTTGCGTGCCGGCAGGCAGCTTCAACAGCGCGCGGCCGTCAATGGTGGGCACGGCGATGGTGGCGCCCAAGGCGGCTTCGGTCAGCGTGACGGGCACTTGGATATGGATGTCGTTCCCGCGGCGGTGGAAGAGCGGATGCGGCTGGATGTGGATGACCAGGTACAAGTCGCCGGGGCCGTTGGGACCCCAATTGCCCTTGCCGGGAATGCGCAGGCGGGCGCCTTCGCGCGTGCCGGGACGGATGCGGGTTTCCAGCGTTTCGCTGACCGGCACCCGGCCCTCGCCGTGGCAGCGCGGACAGACGGCGCCGGCCTTGCCGCTGCCGCCGCAACTGGCGCAGCGGAGATTGAACTTCATGCCGCCGGCGCTTTGCGTCACTTGCCCTTTGCCGTCGCATTCCGGGCAGACGCCACGGCCGGCGCCGACGCCGCTGCCGCCGCATTGCGGGCATTTGTCCTGGCGGGTGATGGGCAGGCGCACCACAGCGCCACGGATGGCGTCCCAAAAGCCGATGGTGGCCTGGAACTCGAGATCGCTGGCGGCGATTTCCGGCTCCTCGGCCTGGCCGCGGAAGAGGTTGGAGAAGATGTCGCGGAAACTGGCGCCCCCGCGGCGGCCGCCGCCGGCGGCGGCGGGGTCGAAATCGAAGCCGCCAAAATCGAAGCCGGGCGGAGGGCGGCGACCCTCTCCGCCGGGGCTGGGCGGGGGCTCGAAGCCGGCGGCGCCTTGCTGAAACGCCTGATCGGAATAGAAACCGACGCGATCGAAGAACTCGCGCTTCTTGGGGTCGCCGAGCACGTCATAGGCTTCCTGCACGTCCTTGAAGCGCTCCTCGGCGGCTTTATTGTTGGGGTTGACGTCGGGATGCAGCTTGCGGGCCAGGCGGCGGTAGGCCTTACGGATTTCCTCGGCGCCGGCGTCGCGCTTGACGCCGAGCACGGCGTAATAGTCTTTGGCGGCGGTCGCCATGCGAGTTCAGTGTACAGGCGGCGCCGCAGGCGCGCGCGCCTGCCCGCCGCCGGGTCCGCGGCTGCTGCCCGCGGCCGGATTATTTCTTTTCGTTGTCCACGTCCACGTATTCGGCGTCAATGACGTCGCCCTTGGCCTGGCCGTTGCCTTCCGGAGGCGGCGCGGCCTGGCCCGCATCGGCGCCGGGCGCGGCCCCGCCCGCGCCCGGAGGCGGACCCGATTGCCGGTACATGGCCTCGGCCAATTTATGGGTGGCGCTGGTGAGCTTGTCCCGCGCCGCGGTCATGGCCGCGACGTCGTTCTTTTCCAGCGCCTGCCGGGCCTCGGCCAAGGCTTCGTCAATGGCGCGGGCGTCGTCGGCGGAGATCTTCTCGCGATTCTCCTTCAACAGCTTGTCGGAGTTATAGACCAGGCTGTCGAGCTGGTTTTTGGCCTCCACCGCGTCGCGCTGCTGTTTGTCCTCGGCCTCGTGCGCCTTGGCGTCCTGGGTCATGCGCTCGACCTCTTCCTTGGACAGGCCGCTGGAGCTGGTGATGGTGATTTTCTGCTCCTTGCCGGTGCCCTTGTCCAGCGCGCTGACATTGACCATGCCGTTGGCGTCAATGTCAAACGTCACTTCGATCTGCGGCAGGCCGCGCGGCGCGGGCGGCAGCCCGTCGAGATGGAAGCGGCCCAAGGTGCGGTTCTGCGCCGCCATGGCGCGTTCGCCTTGCAGCACATGCACCTCGACCGACGTCTGGTTGTCGCTGGCGGTCGAGAAGATCTCGCTCTTGCGGGTCGGGATGGTGGTGTTGCGGTCAATCAGCTTGGTGAACACGCCGCCCATGGTTTCAATGCCCAGGGAGAGCGGGGTCACGTCGAGCAGCAACAGGTCCTTGACCTCGCCGGCGAGCACGCCGGCTTGCACCGCCGCGCCCACCGCCACGACCTCGTCGGGGTTGACGCTGCGGTTGGGCTCCCGGCCGAACAAATCCTTGACGATCTGCTGCACGCGCGGAATGCGCGTGCTGCCGCCGACCAGGACGACTTCATGAATCTTGTCGGCGCCGACGCCGGCGTCCTGCAACGCCTGCTTGCAAGGGCCGACGGTGCGCTGCAAAATGTCCTCCACCATGCGCTCGAACTGGGCGCGGCCGAGCTTTTTCAGCAGATGCTTGGGCCCGTTGGCGTCGGCGGTGATGAAGGGCAGGTTGATCTCGGTCTCCACCGTCGTGGAGAGCTCCATCTTGGCTTTTTCGGCGGCATCCTTGAGGCGCTGCAAGGCCATCTCGTTGCCGCGGGAGCGGAGGTCAATGCCTTCTTCCTTTTTGAACTCATCCACCAGCCAATCCACCAGGCGCTGGTCAATGTTGTCGCCGCCGAGGTGGGTATCGCCGTTGGTGGATTTGACTTCGACCACGCCCTCGCCGACTTCCAGGATGGAGATGTCGAAGGTGCCGCCGCCGAAGTCATAGACGGCGATGGTCTGGTCCTTCTTCTTGTCCAGGCCGTAGGCCAAGGCGGCGGCCGTCGGCTCATTGACGATCCGCTTGACGTCCAATCCGGCGATTTTGCCCGCGTCCTTCGTGGCCTGGCGCTGGGCGTCGTTGAAGTAAGCGGGAACGGTGATCACCGCGTCGGTGACCTTCTCGCCGAGATAATCCTCGGCGGCTTGTTTCAGCTTTTGCAGGATGAAGGCGCTGATTTCGGGCGGGGTGTATTTCTTGCCGCCGGCGACGACCACGACGTGATCCCCGGCCTGCTCGACCTTGTAGGGGACCATCTTCATCTCCTCATTGACCTCGTTGTAGCGGCGGCCCATGAAGCGCTTGATGGAGTAAACCGTGTTCTCCGGATTGGTAATGGCTTGGCGCTTGGCGACTTGGCCGACGAGGCGTTCTCCGGCTTTGGTGAAGGCCACGACCGAGGGGGTGGTGCGCCCGCCTTCGGAGTTGGGCAGAACCTTGGGCTCGCCGTTTTCCATCACCGCCACAACGCTGTTGGTGGTGCCGAGATCAATGCCGATGATTTTGCTCATATGGGTTCACCCCAATGGGTACGCTACCTTTATCGCCGATTGAGCGTTCCTTTGTCAAGGAAAATATGAGCGAGTATTTGTCAATTCTGATCCGGACCCGTAGGCGATTCCAGCGTTTTTTTGATGTACAAACGCCTATAGACGCATAAACTAGCCGTCATGAACCTGTTGACGCCACGGCAGGCGGCAGCCCAGTTGGGCGTGTCCTATCCGGCGGTCAAGCAATGGATTTATCGCGGCCAGTTGCGGGCGGTGAAAACGCCCGGAGGGCATTACCGCATTGCGCCGGCGGAGCTGGAGCGCTGGGGCGCGGAACGAGGCCAGACGGCGGGCAGGAGGTTGCAGGTGAGCGGGCGCAACCAACTCCGGGGCGTCATCACCGGCATTCGACGCGATGGACTGCTGGCGGCGGTAACGCTGGCGATCGGGGACCAGCAAATTCAGGCTGTGATCACCACCGAGGCCGTGGAGGCACTGGGGCTGACCGAAGGCATGGCGGCAACGGCGCTGATTAAAGCGACGGAAGTGATGGTGATGCGATGAGCGGGCGGTGCGAAAGGCGTCGCGGGGAATGGTTGCACCGGGGTCCAGGCCGTTCGTCAGGGCGGTTTGGAACGGCGGCGCCGGCGCCGCCACCACCCCGGAGGACCGGTTCGCGTTCCCCGTCGCGCGGGCTTGGTTTTGGCGGCCGCGGTTGGGCGGGACATGCCCGCGTGGCTGCCGCCGCCGTTGCGGCCTGTGGTTTGGCGCTCCTGGGCCCTCGGCCGGCTCGCGCCGCTTCCGGGGTCCCGCCCACGATGGCGGCGGCGAACTCGCTCGGCGCGGCTGCGCCGCGCGGAGCGAGCGAGAAGACGGTCGTGGTGGGGCGTGCGGCGACGCTGACCGTGCCGTTCGACCGGCTGGCGCGGAAGCTGCCGGGATGGCGGTTCCAGCAGCAAAGCGCGGGCAGCCGATTTCTGCTGCGCAAGCTGCTCAGCCTGCACGCCCGGTTCGATCTGCTGGCGGTGGCGGACGCGGGATTGTTCGCGGCGCATCCGCGGCGAATCGGCTGGTGGCTGGAGTTCGCCGGCAACCAACTGGTGCTGGCGTATACGCCGCGGTCGCGGTATGCCGCGCGGATCAACCCGGAAAACTGGCCCCAAATCTTGCTGCGGCCGGGGGTGCGATTCGGCTACGCCGATCCCAACCTCGATCCGGAGGGCTATAACGCTTTGCTGGCGTGGAAGCTGACGGCGCGGCTCGACCACCAGCCCGGGTTATACCGGCGGCTGCGGACCGCGCCCGGCGGGGTCGAGCGGCCGCAATCGGTGGCATTGCTGGCGCTGCTGGAAGCCGGGGAGATAGATTACGCCTGGGAATACCGGTCGGTGGCGCGCCAGCACGGCTTGGAATTCGTGCCGCTGCCGGCGGCGGTCAATTTGGGCTCGGCGCAAGATGCGGCGGCATATGCGCGGGCTAGCGTGCGGGTGGCCGGGAAGGCGCCGGGAGAGACGGTGCGGCAGCGGGGACGGCCGATCCGCTACGCCATCACGATTCCCGCGACCGCGCGAGACATCCCCGGGGCGCTGGCCTTCCTACGGCGGCTGGCTTCGCCCGCGGGACGGGCGGTGCTGGCGGCAAGCGACCAAACCGCGTTGCACCCGCCCTGCCGGGGCGGGGCTTTGGCGCGCGCGCCGCAGGGCGTGCGGCGATGGCTGCGGCAATGGCCCCGAT
>JAKAUF010000311.1 GCA_021827785.1 Acidobacteriota bacterium
GGCGTGGGGCCGGCGCGGCTGACGCCGGCCACCAGTGCCATCGGCCTGATCGCGGTGCTGGGGCTGACCAGTTCCCGGCCGATGACGCCGGCGCGGGAGTTCCAGATGCGCAGCTACGCGCAATGGGTGCTGCGGCGGCGGCTGCTGGCGCTGCCCGGCGTGGCCGACGTGACGGTCTTCGGCGGCGAACCGAAGCAGTACGAGGTGGTGGTGTCGCCGGCGCGGCTGCGGCAGTATCATCTGACGCTGGCGCGGGTGGTGCGCGCGGCGGGGGCGTCGAACGCGCAGGGGGCGGGGGGATTTTTCCAGACGCCGGATCAGGATTTGGTGATCCACGCCTCCGGGCTGGTGACCGCGCTCGCCCAGTTGCGGCGCAGCGTGGTGACCATGCGCCACGGGGCGCCGGTGACCCTGGGCGACATCGCCACGGTGCGCTACGGCGCGCCGCCGCCGATCGGCGGAGCGACGGTGAACGGCCAGCCGGGGGTGATCTTGCAGGTGTTCACCCAGCCGGGCGCGGGCACCGTGCCGGTGACGCGCCGCGTGGACGCGGCGCTCGCTGGGTTGCGGCGCAGTCTGCCCGCGGGCATGCGCCTGGAGCCGAATCTGTTCCGCCAGGCGACGTTCATCCGCGCTTCCATCAGCGAGTTGCGCGTGGCCATGTGGGAAGGCGGGCTGCTGGTCATTCTGGTGCTGCTGCTGTTTTTGCGCAGCTGGCGCGCCTCGCTGATCAGCATTCTGGCCATTCCGCTGTCGCTGTTTTTGGCCATCATCATCCTGGTGTCATGTGGCGCCACGCTGAACACCATGACCCTGGGCGGGCTGGTGCTGGCGCTGGGGGAGGTGGTGGACGACGCCATCATTGACGTCGAGAACATCTCCCGCCGCATGCGTGAGACGCGGCGCGCGGCGGAGGGCGAAGGGCACAAGGCGGGGTTGCTGGAACTGGTCTACCGCGCCTCGGTCGAGGTGCGCGGTTCGGTGGTGCACGCCACGCTGGCGGTGGCGCTGGTCTTTGTCCCTATCTTCTTTTTGGGCGGCTTGGAGGGCCGCATCTTCACGCCGCTGGGCGAAGCCTACATACTTTCCACGCTCTCCTCGCTGCTGGTGGCGCTGACGGTGACGCCGGTGCTGGCGTATTGGCTGCTGCCCGGCGACCGCAACATCGCCGCTGGCCGGCAAACCGCATTCGCCCATTGGCTACAGACCGGCTACGAGCGCATCGTCGCCGCCACCCTCGGCCATCCGCGGCTGATCGGCGCCGCCAGCCTGTTGGCCGCGGCGGCTGGCCTGGCGCTGGTGCCCTTCATGGGCGGGGCGTTTTTGCCCGCCTTCAATCAGGACAGCCTGATCGCCCACATGGCCAGCCTTTCGGGGACCTCGCTGCGCGCCAACCTGCGCGCCGGCGCGGCCTTCGAGCGGCAACTGCTGCGCCTGCCCGACATCGCCTCCGCCGACCAGCGCGATGGGCGTTCGCAGTTGGGCGAGGACACCACGGCGGTGAACTATTCCGAGTTCGACATCCGCTTCAAGCCAACAACGCGCAAAACCCTAGCGCAGCAGGAAGCCGAGGTGCGGCGAGTGGCGGCGCGGTTCCCGGCGTTCGCCTGGAGCGTGGACGAATCCATTTCGGAGCGGATCAATGAAGTTTTGGGCGGCGACACCGCTGCGGTGGCGGTGAAGATCTTCGGCCCCAAGGAGGCGATGCTGGCGCGGTTCGCGGCGCGGGCGCGCAACTTGATGGCGGGCGTGCGCGGCGCGGCGGGGGTGTCGGTGGAGCAGCAGGTGGACGCGCCGCAGGTGGACATCGCCTTCGACCGGCGCGCGGCGCAGGCCTACGGCGTCACCAGCGGGCGGGTGGCGATGGCAGTGCAGACGGCGCTGGTCGGGGAATCGGTGGGGCGGGTCTTCCAAGGACAGGAGATTTTTCCGCTGGTGGTCAAGCTGCCGCGGCGGCTGCACGGCGAACTGGCGCGGATCCAGTCCATTCCCGTCGCCGCGCCCAGCGGCGCCGGGTCCACGCCGATTCCCCTTTCGGCGGTGGCGCGGGTGCGGCTGGCGCGCGGCCTGGCCATCATCCAGCACCAGAACGGCGTGCGCATGGTGGCGGTGCAGAGCGACGTCGCCGGGCGGCCGGCGGTGAACTTCGTGCAGGCCGTCGAGCGGCGGCTGAACGCGGGACTGCATCTGCCCGCAGGCTACTACTATTCCATCGGCGGGCAGTTCGCCAGCCGCGCGCGGGCCATCCGGCGGCTGGAATGGCTGGGCTTGTTCGCGCTGATCGGCATCCTGTTCCTGCTGCAATACGCCTTCCGCAACTGGCGCGACGCCTGGCTGGTGATCGTCAACGTGCCGCTGGCCTTCATTGGCGGCATCCTGGCCGTGGAGCTGAGCGGCAGCGCGGTGTCGGTGGCGACGCTGGCCGGCTTTATCACGCTGTTCGGCATCACGCTGCGCAACGGAATCATGTTGGTCAGCCATTATCAGCATTTGGAGCGGGTGGAAGGCGAGGCCTTCGGCCCGGCGCTGGTGATCCGCGGCGCCCGCGAGCGGCTGCTGCCCATCCTGATGACCGCGCTGGCCTATGGGCTGGCGCTGTTGCCCATCGTGCTGGAGAGCGGGCGGCCGGGCGGCGCGCTGGAGCAGCCCATGGCGGTGGTCATTCTCGGCGGCTTGGCCACTTCCACCATCCTCAACCTGCTGGTGGTGCCGGCGCTGTATCTGCGCTACGCACGCCCCGTCCATGCGCCGGCGACTTAGGCCGCCGCCGGGCCCCTGCCCGCGGCGCGGAAGATTGCGCGGCGGGCCGGCCGCGGCGGGGCGGGGAACCGCGCCCGGCAATGTAGAATCGAGGCGGAGCCGGCGTAACCTCCGTGTGATTCGGCTCGCAATTACCGAGGAGATACCAGTGGCTTGGACCGCGAAGCAGTGGACCCTGGGCGCAACCATGTTGCTCGTCGCCGGCGCCGCCGGCATGGCCGCGTGTCACGCGCACGCAAAGGGGGCGGCGCCGGGGGCCGCAGGCGCCAGTCTGACCGCCGAGGTGGCGCCCCTGATCGGAACCGGCAAGGGGCCGGGCGGAAGCATCAATTTATTTCCCGGACCGGCGATGCCCTTCGGCATGGTGCAGCTTAGCCCGGACACGGAGGACCACGGCTACGGCTACCACGATTACGACCCCGAAATCCACGGCTTCAGCATGACGCACATGAGCGGGCCGGGATGCCCAAACGAAGGCGACGTGTTTTTCACCGCCACCACCGGGCCGGTGCGGACGCAGGTGGCGAATTTCGCCTCGCCGTATTCCCATGCTCAGGAAATCGCGGCGCCGGGCTATTACGCCGTCCTGCTCTCCCGCTGGGGCGTGCACGCGCAACTGACCGCGACCGACCGCACCGGCATGGCGCGGTTCACGTTTCCGGCGGGCAAGCCGGCCAACGTCCTGGTGCCCATCAGCCATACGCTGAACCACACCGACGCCGCGGCGGTGCGCATCGCCGGTGACCGGGAAATCACCGGCTCGGTGACGGATGAAGTTTTCTGCGGCGCCGGCCATCCCTATACGGTCTATTTCGCCATGCGCTTCAGCCGGCCGTTTTCCTCCTACGGCGTCTGGCGCGGCGCCAAGGGCCGCGGGCGGATTGCCGCCAACGGCCGCAGCGCCGGCCAAACGCGGCATGGCCAATGGATTGGCGCCTATGCGCGCTGGCCGGCGGCGCGGCGGCCGCGCGTGGTCACCGTGCGCGTGGGCATCTCCTACGTGGATCCGCGCGGGGCGGAAAACAACCTGCGCGTGGAGTCCGAGGGCAAGAGCTTCGCCCAGCTGCGGCGGGCGGCGAACGCAGCCTGGGACCGGGCTCTGGGGGTGATCGGCGTCTCCGGCGGCACGCCCGCCGAGCGCAAGGTGTTCTACACCGCGCTCTATCACAGCCTGCTGATGCCCTCCATCTTCAGCGACGCCGATGGGCGCTACCTCGGCTTCGACGGCCGCATTCACCACGCCGCTCCGGGCCACCTGATCTACGCCAACTATTCCGGCTGGGATATTTACCGCAGTGAGATGCCGCTGCTGGCGATGATCGCGCCGCGGCGCATGGCGGACATGTGCCAGTCCATCGTCAAGATGATCCAGCAAGGCGGCTGGATCGGCCGCTGGCCGCAGATCAACCGGTTCACCAACGTCATGGCGGGCAGCCCGCTCAGCGTGGTGATGGCCACCGCGTGGCTGGATGGCATCCATGGCTTCGACATGAAGGCCGCCTGGCCGGGGATGTACCAGGACGCCACGGTCGCGCCGCCGCGCGGCCGTCCCTACCAAGGCGAGCAGGGCATCCGCTGGATCAACCGCCTGCACTACGTGCCCAACGACAAGGTGCGCTACGGTTCGGTTTCGCAGATCCAGGAAGACGCGATCGCCTACGCCTCGCTCTATGATTTGGCCCGGGCCCTGCACCTGCCGGCCGCGGCGCGCGTGCTGTACCAGCGGGCCCTGTATTACCGCAACGTCTTCGACCCCGCCGGCCATTTCTTCCGCCCGCGCGACAGCGACGGCAAGTGGACGCCGCATTTCGATCCATCGCGGGAAGGCCATGGATTCATCGAAGGCTCCGGCTGGCATTATCAATGGCTGGCGCCGGCGGATCTGGCCTGGTTGATTCACGCCGTCGGCCCGGCCCGCTTCAATCGGCGGCTGGAGCATTTTTTCGCCTACAAAGCGCCGGTCTGGAACGGGCAGTATTACAACCCCTACAACGAGACCGACCTGGAAGCGCCGTTCGAGTTCGATTTCTCCGGCCGGCCCTGGCGCACGCAGGCGGTGGTGCGGCGCATCCTGCGGCAAAACTACGGCACGACGCCCGACGGCGTTCCCGGCAACGATGACTGCGGGGAGATGTCCTCCTGGGCGGTGATGAGCATGATGGGCATGTATTCGGTGGATCCCGCCAGCACCGCGTATGAGCTGGCGAGCCCGGTCTTCCGCCGCGTTGTCATCCACCTGCACGCGCCTTATACCGGCCGCAGCTTCGTCATCACCGCGCCCGGAGCGTCGCGCCGCAATGCCTATATTCAGGCCGTGCGGCTGAACGGCAAGACCGTCGGCCAGGATTGGCTGCCGTTTGCCGCCATTCGCCGCGGCGGGCGACTGCGCGTCACCTTGGGCCCGAAACCGGACCGCAGCTGGGCGGCGGCGCCCAAGGACGCTCCGCCATCGCTCAGCACCTCGGCCCGGCCGGCGGCGTGATGCGGCGCGGCAGGCCCTAGCCGGCCGCGGGACCGTGCCATTTGCCCGGGGACGAAGCCGGCGCGGCGGGCCGCGCTGGGGCCCGCGCCCGTCCATTGCCCGGCTGAACCGGCACACGGCGGCAGGGCGGCGTGGCATCATCGCAGGGAGCACCGCCGCGCGTCCCGCGGCGGCGGCACAGGCAAGGACTCAGACTGCATGCAAGCCGGTGGGGCGAACGTAGCGGAGCCCGCGGGTCTTACCTCGGCCGAGGCCGAAGTCCGCCTCCAGCAATATGGCCCGAACCGCGTCAGCGCGGAGCGCCGCCATCCCCTGCGGGCGCTGCTTTCGAATTTCTGGGCCCCGGTGCCTTGGATGCTGGAAGCCACCATCCTGCTGGAGCTTTTGGCGCACAAGCGGGATGAGGCGGTGATCATCGGCGTCCTGCTT
>JAKAUF010000185.1 GCA_021827785.1 Acidobacteriota bacterium
AGTTACCGCACCTGATCTAGCTGACCCCCGCCTCCCGCGCCGCCGGCGCCGCTCCACCGCGGCGACCGGCCCCGCCGATTCCCGAGATTCTTCGCCGCCTCCCCATACCGCCGTAGCGGTAACTGCGATCTCCGCTACATTGACCCCCTCCGGCGCGCGGTGGTATGGCTTACGTAGTAGCTGCAAGTAACCCGATTGTCGGGCTCCCCGCCGCTGTTTCCTGGAGGTCCTCGCATGTTCCATCCCCCCTGCCGCGCCCGCTCCCTGGCCGCCGCCGTATTTGCTCTCGTCGTGATCTGCTCCCTTCCCGCCTGGGGCCAGTACCGCGCCTCAGTGCAGGGAACCGTCACCGATCCCAGCGGCGCCGCCATCGCCGGGGCGCGTGTCACCGTGCGCAATCCCGCTACCGGCGCGCGTCAAATGACCGTGACCGGCCGCAGCGGCTTCTATGCCGTCATCGCCCTGCCTCCCGGCGCTTACGTGGTCACCGCCCGCGCCCCGCACTTCACGCCGCGTTCGGTCCCCGGCGTGGTCATCAGCGGCGAACAGGCCAAGCGCGTCAACTTCCAGCTTGCACCGGGCACGCTGCACCAGGAGGTCTCCGTCAGCGCGGCGCCCCCGGCGCTGCAAACCAACAGCGCCGAGATCGGCCAAACCATCACCGGCGCCAGCATCCGCGCGATCCCGATCTTCTCCCGCGACCCCTATGAAGCCCTGATGCTGACCCCGGGCCTGTTCGGCGATGATGCCCGCGGTGGCAACGGCCAATCGTCCTCGCTCCCCAACAGCACCGGCCCCGGCGGCTCCAACCTCGGCATCTTCCAGACGGAAAACCAAATCCCCATCACCAGCGACGGCCAGCGCATGAGCGACAACGATTACCTGGTCAACGGCGTCCCGGTCAACAGCTTCGCCTGGGGCGGCGCCGCCGTGGTGACGCCCAATGAGGCCTCCATCCAGTCCATGAAGGTCGTCTCCAACGGCTACTCCGCGCAATACGGCCGCAACTCCGGCGCCCACATCGAGATCCTCACCAAGTCCGGCACCAACCAATTTCATGGCAGCGCCGACTTCACCTACCAGTCCAAGGGACTGAACGCCTACAACGGCTTCACCGGCCTCGCCGGTTCGCAGCGCGTGGACAACAACTACCGCCAGTTCGCCGGCAGCCTGGGCGGCCCCATCCTCAAGAACAAGCTCTTCTTCTTCGCCTCCTACGAGGGTCTGCGCAACAACACCACGCAGTTCACCAACCAATGGGTCTTCACGCCCCAGTTCGTCTCCGCGCTGCAATCCCAGCGGCCCGGCTCCATCGCGGCAAAAATTCTCGGCCAAGCCAGCGCCAAGCCCAACGTGCTCCAGGTCCTGCCCGCCAACTGCACCGGCTTCGCCGCCAACACCTGCCAGGCGGTCGCCGGCGGATTGGACCTCGGCTCGATCACCGGCGCCACGGGCACCTATGTGGACAACTTCAGCACCTCCAACGGCGGCGGCTTCGACGGCGTGCCGGATATCGAAGACGCGCTGGTCGGCCTGCCCGGCCAGGATAACGGCAATCAGTACAACTTCCGCATTGATTACGATCTCAGTCCCTCCGACACCATCGCCGCGGAGGTCTACCTGACCTACCTGAACGAAGACACCGCCGACGCCGCCAGCGGCGGCGCGCCGATGGGCACGCTGAATCTTTCGCCGCTAAACTCCACCGGCACGCTGATGTGGAATCACATCTTCAACCCCGACCTGCTCAACCAGGCGCGCGTCAACTTCACCCGTTTCGCCTACAACCAGGTGACCTCGAACCCCGGCGTCAATTGGGGCATCCCCAATATCCAGGTGCAGGGCTTCCCCTTCGGCCGCATTGAGTTCGGGCCGCCGTATGGCGAGAACACGCCCGGCGTTCTGGCCGAAAACACCTTCGCCTTCAGCGACGTGCTGAGCGAGGTGACCGGCAATCAGGTGCTGAAATACGGCGCCTATGTCGAGGCCGACCAAGGCAACAACAACGACTTCGGCGGCGACCGGCCGCAATATGTGTTCCAAGGGCCGTGGGATCTGGCCAACTCGGCGCCGATCTTCGAGGCCATTGACATCAATCCCGCCACCGCCGGCCCGGCCGAGGGCCAGCGCTATTTCCGCGAAGGCGATTACGCCGCCTTCGCGCAGGACGACTGGCAACTGCGGCCCAACCTGACCTTGGACCTGGGGCTGCGCTGGGAATATTTCAGCCCGATGACGGAAGCGCGGGGGTACCTGAGCAATGTCATTCCCGGCAGCCAGGGGCTGGCCAACGGCAAGTTGGCGCCGGTGGCGGCGTTTTACAACGCCAGCAAGCTGAACTTCGAGCCGCGCGTCGGCTTCGCCTACAGCCCCGACAGCCGCACCGTGGTGCATGGCGGCTTCGGCATCTTCGACAACCGCTTTCCGGAAGCAGTGTTCGATCCCGCGCGGCAGAATCCGCCGTTTTTCGCCAGCTTGGGCATCTGCTGCGGCACCTCCGGCAGCCCATACGTCAACGGCCAAATTTTGTATGCGTTGGGCGCCAACAGCAGCCCCACCAGCTATCCCGCCAACCCGCTGCTGGCCCAGCCCATCAACTCCGCCACCGGCGGCCCGAACGGCCTGTTCGCCACCGTCTACGGCACGCAGCCCAACATGCCCACCAACTACGTCGAGGAATGGTCCTTCGACGTCGAGCGCGATCTCGGGGACAACTGGACGCTGGATTTGGGCTATCAGGGCAGCGCCGGCCGCCACGGCCTGCGGCTGGTATATCAGAACTATTTGTTCCCGATTCCCGCCTACGGCAAAAACAACACCGTCACGAACACCGTCGCCTGCCCAACCTGCACGCCGGCTTTCGGCCTCTATGAGCCGATGCCCGACGCCAACAGCAGCTATAACGCCTTCTTGGCCACGCTGAAGCACACCTGGACCAGCGGCCTGACCGTGGAGGCGAACTATCGCTACAGCAAATCGCTGGACGTGGTGTCCTACGAAGGCCCGGGCTTCGTCACCAATGAGATTTGGCCGCAGAATTGGCGGCTGGACTACGGCCCGTCGGATTACAACGTGCCCAACGATTTGGTCGTCTGGGGCTCCTACATTCTGCCCTTCGCCCGCCATGGCCACGGCTGGGAGCGCGAGGCGTTCGGCGGCTGGCAGATCGGCGGGGTCATGACCGCCCACTCCGGCTTCCCCTTCACGCCGGTCACCGGACAATCCGTTCAAACCCCCGCCGGACCGAGCCTCAGCCCGCTGGCGCCGACGCAGTACTACGGCGGCGTGTTGCAGAATCCCACCCACAACATTTGGCTGCAAAAGGGCGGCATCTTCCCCCTCGGCGCCAGTCACTATTTCAATACCACCGCCTCCGGGCCTCCGGGCATCGGCCGCAATTCCTTTACCGGCCCAGGCTTCTTCAACACCGATATGAACTTCGCCAAGAACTTCGCCCTCCCCTGGGGCGGCGACGAAGGCGCCAACCTCATGATCCGGGCGGATTTCTTCAACATCTTCAACCAGCTCAATTACGCCCCCTTCGGTTTCGATAGCGCCAGCACCAATGTCTCCAGCCAATACTTCGGCATGGCCACGGCCGGCTTGGCGGGGCGCGTCACTGAACTCTCGGCGCGCCTCAGTTTTTAGCGGCCGGGAGCGCCGGCCTCTTGCCGGCCGGGAGCGACCGCTCGGGAGCGCCGGCTCTTTACCGGCATTCGGCCGCCCCCCGCCCCGCCCAACTCGCAGCCGCCGGCTAAGCGTAACCGCGCTACCTTGGCTTATGCGCAATCTCCCAGTCCACTCACAGCACACCCGCCGCGCAAATGCTGCGCCGCCGCGCGCGCCGCGCCGCCGCCGCCTACTCGCCGCCGCGCTAGCGCTGCTGGCGCTGCCGCTCGCCGCCGCCGCGCCGCCGCCTCCCGCCGCCAACCAAACCATCGTCATCCACACCCGCGCCGCCACCACGCCGTTCCCGCATTTCTGGGAGCGCATGTTTGGCTCCGGCCATGCCCTGTTGGCCCTGCGCTCCAGCTATCGCCGCGATCTCAGCACGGTCCATCGCGCCACCGGCTTCCGCTACGTCCGCTTTCACGGCATCTTCGATCGCCGCATGGGCGTCTTTCACCTCAGTCCCCAGGGCCGGCCGGTCTACAACTTCTCCAACGTGGACCAGGTCTACGACGGCCTGCTGGCGCGCGGCGTGCGCCCCTACGTCGAACTCAGCTTTATGCCGCCGGCGCTGGCCGCCTCGCCCGTGCGCATGCCGTTTTTCTATCGCCCCTACATCGCCCCGCCGAAGAACTGGAACCAATGGGCGGGGCTGATTCGCGCCTTCGCCCGCCACCTCATTCACCGCTACGGCTTGGGCGAAGTCGCGCAGTGGTATTTCGAGGTCTGGAACGAACCGAACATCGGCTTTTGGGCGGGCAATCCCCGCCAGGCCACCTATTTTCATCTCTACGACGTCACCGCCCGGGCGCTGAAATCAGTGAGCCCACTGCTGCGTGTCGGCGGCCCGGCAACGGCGCAGGCCGCGTGGGTCCCGGCGTTTTTGTCCCACTGCGCCCGCCATCACGTCCCCGTGGATTTCGTCTCCACGCACGTCTACGGCAACGATTCGCCCAAGTCGGTCCTGGGCATCCCCGGTCCTGTACCCCGCAAGGACATGGTGGCGCTGGCCGTCGCCAAGGTGCACCGCCAAGTGGCGGACTCGCCCTATCCCCATCTGCCCATCATCTTTAGCGAATACAACGCCAGCTACATGAACCAGCCTCGGGTGACCGACTCCGCCTACATGGGCCCCTGGCTGGCCAACACCATCCGCCGCTGCGCCGGCAAAGTGAAGATCATGTCCTATTGGGCCTTCTCGGATGTCTTCGAGGAGCAGGGCGTGACCAAGACGCCGTTCTATGGCGGCTTCGGCATCATCGCCGAGGATCACATTCCCAAGGCCGCGTTCAACGATTTCGTGCTGCTGCATCAGCTGGGCGACCGCCGCTTGCCGGTGGCCACGCATTCCGCGCTGGCCACGCGCCGGGCGAAGGGCGGTTACGCCGTCGCCGTCTGGAATTACGCTCCCGTCGGCGGCGTGGGGCCGGTTCAGCGGGTCACCCTGCGTTTCGCGGGCCTGGGCCGCGGCTATCGCGCCTTCGTCCAGATCGTAGACCGAAGCCACGGCGATCCCCGTCCGCTCTGGATTCGCATGGGCCGCCCGCGGCTTCTCTCCCGCCGTCAGGTCCGCCGCCTGCGCCGCGCCGCGCGCTTGGGCCCGCCGCAGGCGCTGCCCCTCGGCCCGGGGAATACGGTCCACTTGACCTTGCCCCCGGAGGCGCTGGCTTTGGTCAAGCTGACGCGTTAGCGCTCATGCGCGCGCCGCACCGCGTCCGGGCACGCCGGCGCGGGAGCGCGCACCCGGGAGCGTCGTCCGGAAGTGCCGGCATCTTGCCGGCATTCGGCGCGCCGGCGCCGCGGCAGGCGCGCCGCCCGCCATGCCGCGCCCACGGTGAAGGGAACTGAACCATGTCCGGCCGCCGCGATTTTCTTCGCCTCACGACCTTGGCCGCGGCGGCCGCGGCGTGGGCGCCGCGCGCATCAGCCGCCGCCGCTGACGACGACGCCTTCCTCGACGACCTTTCCCACCGCGCCTTTCGTTATTTTTGGG
>JAKAUF010000112.1 GCA_021827785.1 Acidobacteriota bacterium
CCAGCTCCTCCTGCCGCCGGGCCAATAGGCCGAGGTGGACGCCCGGCGCGGCGTAGGCCCGCGCCAATGCCCGGCCAATGCCGCTGGAGGCGCCGGTAAGGAAAATCCGCTGCGGGATGGAAACCATGCGGAGAGGAGTAGCATGGGAACCGGAGGCTGCGACCATGTCCGTCTCTCCGGTGCCCGACGGCTATCATACCGTTACCCCCTACCTGGTGGTGCGCGACGCGCGCCAGTTGATCGCCTTCCTGCAACAGGCCTTCGCCGCCGAACTCAGCTTTTCCCCAATGCAAGACCCCGGCGGCCGCATCGCCCACGCGCAGATGCGCCTGGGCGATTCCGTCCTCATGCTCGGCGAGCCGCCCGCCGGCAGCCCGGAGCGGCCGGGGATGGTTCATCTTTACCTTCCCGACGTGGACGCCGCCTACCAGCGCGCCCTGGGAGCCGGCGCCAAGAGCCTGCGGCCGCCGGAAAATCAGTTCTATAGCGACCACTCCGCCGGGGTGGAAGACGGGAACGGCAATTGCTGGTGGCTGGCGACGCATACCGAGGATCTTTCCCCGGAGGAAATGCAGCGCCGCGCCGCCGCCCAGCACTGAGTGTCCGCGCAGCCCCGGTTCGGCCGCTGCCGGGGGCCGCTCCCGTTCGCCAATCGCGGGCAAGTTTTGGGAACTTTTCTCCAGCCGCAAGTGCATATGGAACAAGCAGGAATGCCGGACCCGGGCCAACCCGACCAGGAGTTATTGCGGCGCGCCCGGGCCGGCGATGAGGAGGCCCTGGGCGTCTTGTACCAGCGCCACTACGCCGCCATTTACCGCTTTGCCCGGCACATGAGCGGCGATGCGGCTCTGGCCGAAGAAGCCGCCCAGGAAGTTTTCTTGGCCCTCCTGCGCCGGCGCGACGGATATGATCCCGAGCGCGGCGCCGTGGCGGGCTATTTGTTCGGCATCGCCCGCCATTGGCTCTCCCGCCGCTGGCGGCAGGATGCCCGGTGGGCGCCGCTGAATGAGGAGGTCGCGGCGGCGCCGCCGGGAGCCGTCGGCGGCGCCGAGGATCCAGAGCGGCGGGAAACGGTGGCGGCGGTACGGCGCGCGATCGCCGCCCTGCCGGAGCATTATCGCGCGGTGGTGGTGTTATGCGAGATCGAGGAGCGGAGTTACGAGGAAGTCGCCCAGGCGATGGGTTGTCCCGTGGGCACGGTGCGGTCCCGGCTGCACCGGGCGCGGGCGCTGCTGGCCCGGAAATTGGAACCGGCGCGGCCCAGCCAGCCCGCGGCGCCGGCGGCGCCGGCGAGCGTATTGACGGCGAGGTGCGAGGCGTGAGCCGGCGTCCCGATGACGACCAGGCCGCTTGGGCGGTGCTCCGCCAGGAGCGGGAGCGCCAGGACCGCCTGGATTCGGCATTGGCCGATTTGCGCGCCGAGGCCGAACATTGGACCCCGAGCGCCCGACCGCCCGAGCGGCTGCTGGCCGCCTGCCGGCAGCGGCGGAATCTAAGAACTTGGCGCCACGGCGCGTGGTGGGCGGCGGCGGCCGCGGCGGCAAGCTTGGCGGCGCTGGCCTGGCTGGGTCCGCGCGTTCTGCCGCCGACCCACGGCGTAGCCGCCACGGTGGTTCCGGCGGTCAAGGCCCCGGCGGCGCCGGCGCCGGCGCAGGTAATGGAAGCCACACTCTCACAGCCGTCTAGCGGCATGTTCCTTCCCCTGGGGGGGCCCTTGCCCGCCGACGGCTTCGTGGTGCGCGTTAACCTCCCGGAGTCGGATTTGGCCTCGCTGGGCATCGCCGCCGCCCCCGGCGCTGGACCGGTGCCGGCGGAGGTGCTGATGGATCAAGATGGCGTGCCTCGCGGCATTCGCTTTTTGCAATGATGGAGTTTTGCGGCACTTTGCGGTATTAGGGGGAGACAATGCATCGAGATACAGGACGCGTGACAGGCAAATCATTGGCGGTGGCCGCGGCGGCGTTGGCGCTGGCCGGCGTGGCCGCGGCGCAGGCGACGCCGCGCTTCGGCATCGGCATTCGCCTGCCCGGCATGCCCGTGGAAGTAGCGCAGTTGCCGCAGGCGCCGCCGGCGCCGCAGCAGTTCGCCACCGGTTTCGCCGGGCCGGAGGTCATGGCGGTTCGGCCTTTCCGATTCCGGGTGGTGACCGGCGCCCCCTTCGAGGCGACCGCCACCGCGGTCACCACCGAGCGGCTGGCGGATGGGAATCAGATTACGCGCACCTCGGTCTTTCGCGTCGCCCGCGACCAGCAGGGCCGCATGCGCCGCGTCGTGCGGCTGGGGGGCATTGGGCCTTGGCTGGCGCACGGCGATATGGTGTTTATCACCGATCCGGTGGCGCATCGCCGCTATGTCGTCAATCCCCAGCGCAAGACCTTCGCCCTGCTGCCCTATCGCGGCCGCGGCGGCGCCAGCGCGCGCCGTCCGCTGTGGCGCAGCGCGGAGCGCGGCCAGCGATGGACCGTCGTGAAGCAGTCCCTAGGGCATCGCGAAATGGACGGCGTGCGGGTCATTGGGCGGCGCACGATCACCACCATCCCCGCCGGCGCAATCGGCAACCAGGCGCCGATCCGGATTGTCTCCGAGCGGTGGTACTCCCCAGCCCTGCATACCGTGGTTGAGGCCACGCACGACGATCCCCGCTTCGGTGATACCGTCTACCGCCTGGGCCAGATCCGGCGCACCGACCCGCCGGCCAGCTTGTTCGCGCCCCCGCCCGGATTCACCGAACTCCGCGTGCGGCGTTTTCATCCGCGCGGTTCGCACCCCTAGCCGCCCCCGCCGCGCGCCGTTTCCCTCGACGCCACAAGCGCCCAGCGGACAGGGGCCCGCGGCCTTGCCCGCGCCTGCTTCGCCCCCCGGGCAAAAGGCGCGGCCCGGCTCAGTGACCCGCTCCGCGTCCCATCACCAGACGGCGGACCCGGGCGCCACGCTTACGGGCACAGCCGGTGGGCTAGGGAGCGGACCGCACGGTGCAAGTCGCCGGTCCAATACAGCGCCGCGTAAGCGTAGGTTTCCGTCTGCCCGGCGAAGCTGTGCCCATAGGCGAACAGAATCTGGAAATTGGGATTGCTCGTCGGCGTGTAGTAGCCGCCCAAATCCAGCATCGCCGCATATCGCGAGCTGGGATCGGTCGTCTCCTTCCCGTGCGCGAACAGCTCCCCGCCAATCGTCAGCTTCGGGCTCAATTCCCGCAGCAGCAGCGTTCCCCCAAACGGGTAATTCCGCGCCCCCGGCACATGGTCGTTCACCGTTTCTCCCCCGCCGCCGTCAATCGTCCAGGAGCCGAAGCTCTTTTGCGCGTACAGCGGCAGCTTCCAGGAAAATCCCCCCGCCCCCAGCCCCTTGGCGAGGCTACCGGTGGGAATCTCGGTCATGATGAACGTCCCGATCATCGGCCGGTCCTTGGTCTCCTGGATGAACCGGTACTGAAACCCGAATTCGCTGTCTTGCAGCCCAAAATACCTCTCTCCATGCGAGGGGATCGCCTCCCCGCTTTGCAGGATGAAGTGGAACATCGTGTTGCAAACGGCGCTGTAATTGAATTCAATCGCCGGAAACTGCGTGGTCACCGATCCCGGCACCGCGCTCGCCCCGCCCCAGGTGTAGAACTCGAAATCGTGACAGGGAATCACATCGGGATCGTCCAATTGGAACGGCGGACCTGCGAATAGCGGCTTGGCGCAGGCCGCAAGCAGCAGCCCCAGCAGCGCCAGCCGCCGTCCCGCCGCCGCGTTTGCCAGCACCACAGGGAAATGGGTGACCAGACCACGCCCCACCCCCACCACGCGAGTCCAAATTTTCATTTTTCCGCAACATACAATGCGCCGCCACAAAAGGCAACACCCGCCGGCGCGGCGGATGCCGGCCAACCGGACGCCAGTCGCCCTGTCGCCGCGGGGCACTGGGATTTTCGCGGCCGGTCCGTGCCTGCTTTGCCCCGGGGCAGAAGGCGCGGCCCCCGCGACCGGCCGCCAAGAGGCCATTCGCATGAATCGGGTTTGCGACCCTGCGCTCTTCCGCTATCTGCGCCGCGCTGCGGGCAGTACCGGCGATACCGCGACCGGGGCAGAATAGGACAGATGGCCTGGAGGCGGCAAGACCGACGGCTGATAGCCGGCATCGCGGCGATGCTGGGGCTGTTCTTGCTCTACGGCGTCTATACCTTGAACGCCACCCATCGCCTGCGGCGCTATCAGCAGGTGGTGCTGGCCCGCAATCGCGCCGACACCGCCGCCTGGCTGCGCATCCAGCACGACACCGATCAACTGTCCCAGGCGGTGCAGGACATGGTGGCGGCGACCGGGTTGCGGCCCTGGCGGCCCGCGCCTAGCACCGCCGCCCCGGGTCCCCTGGCGCAGCCGGGCTGGGCCGTGTGGGGATTGGAATTCCACCGCATTCGCGTGGATCTCAACCAAGCCTTGGCGCGGGAGGCCAAGCTCGCGCCCGCCCGGCGCGGCGCGCGGCGGCGGCGGCGGCTGAATTTGGAACTGGACCAATTTTGGAGCATCAGCGACGAAGCGTTCCGTCTCGCCCGCCTCGGCGCCCGGCGGGAAGCCGCCGACCTGGTGGAGCGGGAGCTATTGCCCCAGCGGCGCGAGCTGACACGCATGATCGGCGGCTGGCTGAAGGCTAACCGGCGCCGGCAGACGCAAACGGAACAGGCGGTGGCGGCGATTTACGGCGGCATCGAGCGGGAGTTTGCCCTGCTCCTGCTGGCGCTGCTGATCGTGGGCGGAGCCCTGGCGGCGTGGGCGGTGCGGGAAAACCGCCGGGCGTTCGCCCGCATTGAAACGCTGGCGGCGCAATTGGCGCGGCGCTCGGCGGAACTGGAATCGCTGAACGCTCGCCTGCTGAACCTGCAAGAAGATCTGCTCCAATCCGTCGCCCGCGACCTCCACGACGAGTTCGGCCAGTTGCTGACCGCGGCCGGAGCAATGCTGGCGCGCGCGGAGCGGCATTGCGGCCAGCCGGGAGCGGAGGAGGATGTCCGCCAGGCGCGGCAGGTGGTGCGCGAAGCGCAAGGCCAGATCCGCAACCTGGCCGCGACGCTCCGCCCTCCCGCGCTCGATGAGTTCGGCCTGGAGCCGGCGCTGGCCGCCTACGCCGCGGAGTTTTCCCGCCGCACCGGCATCGAGGTGGATTGGCTTTTGGAAACCCCGTTGCCGCCGCTGGCGCCCGACCGGGCGATTCACTGGTACCGGATCGCGCAGGAAGCGGTTAACAACGCCGCGCGGCATGGACGGGCGCGGCGCATCCAGCTGCGGATGCGGGCGCACGCCGGTGAACTCGAACTGGCCATCGAGGATGACGGCTGCGGCTTTGACTGGAACGCGCCCAGCGCCGGAACTGGGCTGCCGGGCATGCGGCAGCGGGCCGCTTGGCTGGGTGGAACCGTGACCATCGGCCCACGCAGCGGCGGTGTTCGCGGTACGCTGGTGAGCGTAGCCGTGCCCGTCGCGGTGGCGGCCCGGCCGCCCGCGCCGGTGACCGCGGTCCAGGGAGAATCCTAATGCCGCAAACCCAAGCCGCCGCCCAACGCACTATTCGCATCATCCTGGCGGATGATCACGCCCTGGTGCGGCAAGGCTTCCGGCGCCTGCTGGAAGACGATCCGCGCATCGAGGTCGCGGGGGAGGCGGGAACCGGAATGGAAG
>JAKAUF010000088.1 GCA_021827785.1 Acidobacteriota bacterium
GCACGACGCGGCGGCCTTCGAGGCGGAATTCGCCGCTCAGCGCCAGGCGCAGCGCCCGCGGGTAGAGCTGGTGTTCCTGTTCGAGGATCCGCGCCGCCAGGCGGGCTTCATCGTCGTCGTCCAACACGGGCACGACCGCCTGCGCCAAGATGGGGCCGCCGTCCACGGTTGCATCCACCCAATGGACGGTGCAGCCGGAGAATTTGACGCCGTACTCCAGCGCCTGCCGCTGCGCTTCCAAACCAGGAAAGGCGGGCAGCAGCGAGGGGTGGATGTTGAGGACGCGGCCGGGAAAGGCGGCGAGGAAGACGCCGCTCAACAGGCGCATATACCCGGCGAGGCAGACCCACTCGGCGCCGGCGCGCCGCAGTTCCGCCACGACCAGGCGGTCATAATCCGCCCGCTCGCGGCCGGCGCCGGGAATCGCGGCGGTGGGCAGGCCCAGGTCGCGGGCCAGCGCCAAACCCGGCGCATCGGGGCGATTGGAAAAGACCAGGACGATCTCGGCGGGCACCTCTCCAGCCGCCATGGCGCGCGCCAGGGCGGCGAAGTTGGATCCCCGGCCCGACAGCAGCACCGCCACGCGCGCCTTGCACTGGCCGGCAGCGGATGCAGGCGGTTGGGGCGGATTTCCGCCGCAGGCTGGGGGTTCTCCGCCGGTCATGATTTGCCGCCGCGCGGTTCGCGATAATGCACGCGCCGGGCGCCGGGAACAATGCGTCCCAGGGTTACGAAGTCTTCCTTCCGCCGGCGCAGATGGCTGGTCACGCGCGCCCAATCGGCGGGCGCCACCACCAGAATCATGCCGATGCCCAAATTGAGCGTGCGGCGCAGATCGGCCAGCGGAGCGCCGCTGAGCCGCGCCAGCAGACGGAAGATGGGCGGCCATTCCCAGGCGGCGGCGTCTATTTCCGCCGCGCAGCCTGGGGGCAGGATGCGGGGCAGATTGTCGGTGATGCCGCCGCCGGTGACGTGCGCGATGCCGCGCAGCGGCGAACGGCGCCGGCCGTTTTGCGGCAGCAGCGGGGCGAGCAGCGGCCAATAGGAGCGGTGCTCGGCCAGCAGGGCGTCAGCGACGGTGGCGCCCAGTTCGGGCACGCGCTGCCGCAGGCGGAAGCGCGGCAGCAAGACCCGCCGCGCCAGGGAATAGCCGTTGGTGTGCAGGCCGGCGGAGCGCAGGCCGATCAGCCGGTCGCCAGGGCGGATGCGGGCGCCGGTGATGAGGCGGTCTTGTTCCACCGCGCCCACGATGAAGCCGGCCAGGTCGTATTCGCCGGGCGGATAAAAGCCGGGCATTTCCGCCGTTTCGCCGCCCAGCAGGGCGCAGCCATTCTCCCGGCAGCCGCGCGCCACCCCGGCCACGACCGCGGTGACGGTGGGCGGCGACATCCGCCCCAGCGCCAGATAATCCAGGAAAAAAAGCGGGCGCGCCCCCTGCGCCAGAATGTCGTTGACGCAGTGATTGACCAGGTCGCGGCCGACGGTATCATGGCGGCCGGCGGCGAAGGCGACCTTCAATTTGGTGCCCACCCCGTCGGCGCTGGCGACCAGCACCGGCCGGCGGCCGCGCGGCGCGGCGAACAGGCCGCCGAAGCCGCCGATGCCCGCCAGCATGCCCGCCGTGCGGCTGCCCGCGGCCAACCGCCGGATGCGGGCCTTGGCCCGTTCCGCGGCGGCGATGTCCACGCCGGCTTGGGCATAGGTGACCGCGGCGCCGCGCCGCCGCGCCGTCATCGGTTCGCCTCCACGTTTTGGCGAACATAATCCACCCGCCAGCCGCCCAACAATGCCTGCGCTTGCCGGGCGAACTCCTCCCGAAACGCCGGCCACCGCTCGGCCGGAAGCGCCGTCCGCAGCGGCCGCAAGATCACGGTTTCGGCAAAGCGCAGAAAGGCGGCCCGGTCGGGGAACTCCGCGGTGGCGTCTTCTTGCCACACGCGGACGTTGCGGAAGCCGCAGATCTTGAGTTGTTCGGAGGTGTGTTCGGGAGCGGCGAACTCGAATTCCTCATCGTAGGCGGTGGGCAGGCCCAGCCGCCGCAGGGCGCGGTAAATGGCCGCGCGAATGCGCTGGATATTGCCTTGGCCGCCGAACTGCGCGGTCAGCCGGGCGCCGGGCTTCATCAGCCGGATCATGCCGGCAAAGGCGCGCTGCTTGTTGCGGAGCCAGTGCAGGGCGGCGTTGGAAAAGACCACGTCGAAACTCTCTGGCGACAGCGCCGTTTGCTCCAACGCCGTGAGGTCGCCGCCCATCACCGCGACAGAGATTCGCGGCGCCAAGGCCTGCACCCGGCGCCGCGCCGCTTCCAACATGCTGCCATCGCGATCCAGGCAGACCAGCCGGCCATGGGGAATGCGTTCCAGCAGCGCGGCAATTAGCCGGCCGCTGCCGCAGCCGGCGTCCAGCACGACCTCATCGCCGCGCCAGGCGTTGCGCGCAATGACCGCGCGCCCCCAGCGTTCCTGGACCGCCGCCACATCGTCGTAAGCGGCGCCGTCCCACGCGGCCGGAGATTCGTCCTGCGGTGCGCTGCGCATCCCCCTCCGACTGTAGCAGGAACTCCGCGCGCACGACGCCGCCGCGCGGCGGCCGGAGCCGGCCCGCCCACGCCGGCGCCCCCGGGTGCAATACGCGGGTGCTAGCATGAAAGACGAGCGAGTTCGCCGTATGTCTACACCGAGTACTTCGCGCCTAGCCTTGGCCATGGATTTGGACCGCGTCGAGGCGCTGTCCGCCGATTTGGAGCGCATCGCCGAGGGCCGCGATGCCGCCAGCCTGATGCGCCATCTGGTCGGCCTGTTCAAGGCGCGCGTGCCGCATTACCATTGGGTCGGCATCTATTTGCTGCGGGACGGCGAGTTGCACCTCGGCCCCTACGCGGGCAAACCCACCGAACATACCCGCATCCCCCTCGGGCAGGGCATCTGCGGCGCCGCCGCCCGCTCCGGCCAAGCGGTGATCGTTCCGGACGTATCCGCCGACAAGCGGTATTTGGCATGCAGCGTGGAAACGCGCTCGGAGATCGTCATTCCCATCCTGGATGGCGGCACGGTGCTGGGCGAAATTGACATTGATAGCGACCTGCCGGACGCCTTCAATGAGCACGATCAGGCGCTGTTGGAACGCGCCGCCTCGCTGATCGCCGGCGCCCTCGCGGCCACCGGGCCGGGCTTGTTTTCGGCTCCCGAAGCGCTGGTTTAGGCGCTGACCGTCTGGGAACGGGGCCCCGATCGCGCCTTTTCCCGCCGCCGCGGTGAAATGCGCCGCCTCGCGGGACGTAATTAGCTCATTAGGACGTTGGCGTTGCCGCGTGTTGGGCGGGGAAGAGTCCCCGCCGGGCGCGGCGATTGCCGGCGGGGGCGTGCGATTCGTGCACTCGGCGCCCTCGCCATGGCGGCGCACGGCCCCGCGCTGCTGCTCACTCCGGGGCGTGGCGGGCGTCTGAGCTGTTGGGAACGAGATCGGCATGGGGCAATTGCGGCAGGATCTGCGGTTCGCGGTGCGGATGCTGGCGAAGACGCCGGCGTTCACGCTCCTGGTGGTCCTTACCCTGGCTCTGGGCATTGGCGCCAATACCGCCATCTTCAGCGCCACCGACGCCCTCATTCTCCGGCCGCTGCCCTATCCCCATTCGCACCAACTGGCGGCCGTGGGCCTGCGCTTCCCGCGCGGTGGCGGAGAAAACCAAAACATCACGATCGGCCAATACCGCTTTTTGCGCGCCCATTGCCGGGTCTGCGAGCATATCGCGGCTCTTGATGCGGGCTCCGGCAGCAATTTGACCGGCGGCGGGCGGCCGGTTCGTGTAAGCAGCGCCGCGGTTACGCATCAGTTTTTCCTGCTGCTCGGTTTGCCGCTGGTTCTCGGCCGCGACTTCACGGCGCGCCAGCAAGCGGCGGGCGCGCCGGGCGTGGTCATTTTGAGCCGGAAGCTCTGGCTCCAGCGCTTTCACGGCAGCCGCCGCGTATTGGGCCAAAGCGTGCAGGTCAACGGCCGGCTGGCGACCATTATCGGCGTCGCGCCCAACGCCGATGGGCCGGGGATTGACCTCTGGGCGCCGCTCGACCCCCGGAGTCCGGCGGTCGCCCGGCAAGGCCCCAACATCGCCACGCTGGTGCGCCTGCGTCCGGGCGTTGCGCTGCACCAGGCCCAGGCGGAATTCGACGTGTTGAGCGGCGCGTATCATCGTATCGCCGGCGGGCGGTATGGCCATAATGCGACGTTTTGGGCTACCAGCTACCACCAGGAGTTGGTCGGGCCCATGGCCGGCGAAGTGCTTCTGCTGCTGTATGCGGTCGCGTTGGTACTGCTGGTCGCCTGCGTCAATGTGGGCAATCTGTTGCTCGCCCGGGCCAACGCCCGCCGCCAGGAAATGGCCTTGCGCGCCGCGCTGGGCGCCGGACGCGGACGCCTGTTGCGGCAACTGCTGACGGAAAGCGTGTTGTTGGCGCTGGCCGGCGCGAGCGTGGGTCTGCTACTGGCCGCGGCGGCGCTGCCGCTGTTGCGCCGGCTGTTGAGCGGCGTGAACGCCTTGTCCCTCGGCCCTACGGCGCTGCCCGTCGCCATTCACCTCAATTCCACGGTGCTGCTGTTCGCCTTCGGGTTGGCGGCGGCGACCGGCATGGTGTTCGGCTTGGTCCCGGCTAGTTATGTGCTGAGCGGCGATCTGCATGCGGCCATCAAGCAGGAGGCCGCGGCCTCGGGCGGCGGCCGCGGGCGCCGCCGCGCCAGCCAGATTTTGGTGGCGGTGGAGATGGCGGTGGCCTGTAGCCTGCTTGCCGGCGCGGCGTTGGTGCTGGCCAGCTTTCTCCGCCTGGCGAAGCGTCCGGTGGGATTTTCTCCGGGCCGTGTGCTGACGCTACAGACCGCGCTCACTGGGCCGCGGCGCCGGCAGCCGTCGTTGGCCGCCAACTACATCACCGGCGCCTTGCGCCGGGTGCGCCGTTTGCCCGGCGTGACCGCCGCGGCCGCCAGCACCGGCATGCCCCTGGTCCGCGGCATGAACATGGGCTTCACGGCTCCCGGCACGCATGCCTCCGGTTATCCCATCGCACAATGGCTTCCCGTGACGCCCCAGTTCTTCCGCGCATTGCGGCTGCCCATCGTGGCGGGCCGCGCCTTTACGTCCACCGACAACGCCGGCGGCGCGCCCGTTTGCATCGTCAGCGCCGATCTGGCGCGGCATTATTGGCCGCGCCGAAACCCCATCGGCCGGCAGATTGTTTTTGGCACGCCGCGACGCGTCGTCGGCGTCGCCGCCGCGGCGCGCTTGATGGGCTTTGGACAAGGCGGGCAAATGTACAACGTCTACATTCCGTTGGCGCAGGCGTCGCCCAAGGCGTTCGCCTTGGCCAACGGCTGGTTCCCGCTGGTGTTTCTGGTCCGCACCAGGGGCAACCCGGCTCTGGCCGGCCTAAGCGTCCGCCGCGCGATCCAAAGCGCCGATCCTAGCCAGCCGCTGTTCGCTCTCCGCACCTTGGAGCAAGTGCAGGGCCTCACGCTGGCCGATTTCCAGCTCATCACCGGTCTGATCGCCGCCTTCGCCATCTTGGCGCTCGTGCTCGGCGCGGTGGGCATTCATGGCGTCATGTCCCATGCGGTGGGCCAGCGCCGGCGGGAGATCGGCATTCGCATGGCGTTGGGCGCCAGCCGAC
>JAKAUF010000387.1 GCA_021827785.1 Acidobacteriota bacterium
CCAGTCTCCGCCCGGTCCCTGCCGGTCGCGTTTGCGCATGTAAACCTCGAAGCGGCGCTGCAAACGGCGGCGGCGCCAGCGGTCGTAGCCGCTTTGCATGCCGCCGAAGGGATTGCCGCCCTTGAGGAAGATATAGGCGAACAGCATGCCGCCGAGGTAGCCCAGGTCGTTGATGCCGCCAAAGGCCCCAAACAGCAGCAGCAGGACGCCCCAGCCCAGCACCAGCCACTTGGCCTTGATGCTGACCGGGGGCAGGAGGAGAAAGATCTTCTGCTCCGGAAACATCATGCCGAACGCCAGCAAAATGCCGAAGGCGGCGCCATCGGCGCCGAAGGTCGGCACGTTCGGGCTGCCCAGCGCCAGATGCAGCAGCACGTCAATCAGCCCGGCGCCGACGCCGCAGAAGAAGTAAAAGTAATAGAAGCGCCGGGTGCCCAGCGCCTGTTCCACCGACACGCCGAACATCCACACCGCGAACATGTTGAACAGCAGTTGCAGGAAAGTGGCGTGGATGAAGAGGTAGGTGAACGGCTGCCAAATCGCCCCGTGGATCAGCGCGGAGGGATAGAGGAAAAACCAACCCCAGGGAATCGCCGACAGCAGCGGGACGCCGTGCTGACCCAGGAACATGGTCAGCCAGACGACCGCGCTGGTGATGACGATAACCTTCACGCCGCGGGTAAATCCCGGGACGCTGAAGGTGTACATGGGGGGGCTGGTGGAGCGGTACGACATGAGCGAACGGGGAGACGCGCGGTCCGCCGGCCGGCCGCACCCTCCAGTATACGGGCGCGGGCGATGGCGCCGGTCGGGACCGCTCAGCGCGCCGCGTGGCCTGGCGCGGGCGCGAGATTGGGCGGCGCCGGCTAGGCTCCGGCTTTCCCGGCGCCGCGGGCCGGCGGCGCCAATTTGCCGCCGAACCGGGCCCATGCGGCGCGCAGCCCGGCGGGGGTCAGCGCCGGCAGCAGCGGCAACACGGCAAGGATCCTCGCCTGGCCATAATGCTGAATCGCGGCGACGTTGGCGGCCAGATCCGCGCCGTTGGCCGGGCCATTGACCACGACCCCCGCCACCGGCAGACGCCGCGCCCGCAAAGCCTCCAGGCTGAGCAGCGTGTGGTTGATGGTGCCCAAGCTGGCGCGGGCCACCAGGATGACCGGCAGGCGCAGTTGCGCCATCAAGTCCACCATCAGCTTGCGGCCGTTCAGCGGCACCAAGATGCCGCCCGCGCCCTCCACCACCAGCGGCCGGCGGGTGGCGGGAAGAGTCAGTCGGGGCAGGCGAATGCTGACCCCTTCGCGCGCGGCGGAAAGATGCGGTGACGCAGGCAAGGCCAGGCGATAGGCTTCCGGACGCAGGCGCCCGGCGGGCAAGCCCGTCCAGCGGGCGACGCACTCGCTGTCGGTGCTCAAGCCCGCTGGGCCGTCCACGCCGGATTGCACCGGCTTCCAGTACTCCGCGTCCAGGCCCAGCGTCAGGATCGCCGCCACCACCGTCTTGCCCACACCCGTGTCCGTGCCGGTGACGAAGTAGCCGATCGCCGGCGCACGGTGCCGGCGGCCCGGCGGCGCAGCGCTCGGGCGTCCGGGCCGGCTCATGCCGCCTCCGCCGCCACGGCGGCGTGCAGCGCCTGCGCCAGCGCATCGAGGTCTTCGTCGCGATGATCGGCATGCACGGTCAGGCGCAGCCGCGCCGTGCCTTCCGGCACGGTGGGAGGACGGATGGCGCGCACGTCGAATCCGGCGGCCGCCAGCCGTTCGGCGACGGCCACGGCGCGGCGGTCGCCGCCGAGCAGAACGGGAATGATGGGACTGTCGGCATTTTCCGCCGCGCTGGGCGGCATCAGGCCCAGCGCCGCCAGCCGCTCCCGCAGCCGGTGAGCCGCGGCGCGCACCCGCTCCCGGCGCCAGGGCTCGGCGGCGGCGGCGTCCAGCGCCGCCGCCAACTGCACCGCCAGCAGCGGCGGCGGGGCGGTGGTGAAGATGAATGGGCGGGCGCGGTTCACCAGCCAATCCTTCAGCCACGCCGGCCCGGCGACGAAGGCGCCCGCCGCGCCCCAAGCCTTGCCGCAGGTGTGTACCGCGGCGACGACCGCCGGCGGCCAGCCCGCCGCCGCTACCCAGCCCGCGCCATTCGGCCCAAAGACGCCGGTGGCATGCGCCTCATCCACCACCAGCGCCACGCCGTGTTCGGCGCAGAGCGCCGCCAGCGCGGCGACCGGCGCCCGGTCGCCTTCCATGCTATAGACCGACTCGACCACGGCCAGCCGCCGCCGGCCCGGCTGGGCGGCATGGCGGCGAAAGGCGGCGGCATAGGCCTCCAGATCCAGATGCGGCAGGCGGACGCGCTCCGCGCCGCTGAGGCGCATGCCGTCAATCAAGCTGGCATGGTTCAGCCGGTCGGAAAAAATGATGTCGCCGCGCCGCGCCAGCACCGTCAGCCAGCTCAGGTTGGCGGCGTAGCCGGAGGGAAAATAGAGCGCCGCCTCGGCGCCGCAGAAGCGGGCGAAGCGGTCTTCCAGCGCCGCCCACCGCGGGTCTTCGCCGCGGATCAGGCGCGAGCTCCCACCGCCCAACGCCAGGTCCGGCGCGGGATGTTCCGCGCTGGGCGCCAGTGCCGCGGCCATGGCGGCGCGAATGGCGGGGTGGCGCGCCAAGCCGAGATAGTCATTGGAGCAGAAGTCCCGGCCCGCCGGCGGACGCAGCGCGCGGCGCCGCCCGGCGGCGGCCAGCGCCGCCAGTTCCGCCTGCGCCGCCGCCGCCAAATCCATGGCCGGATTCGCCGCCGCGGCACGCGTCCCGCCTTCACTCGAGTCCATGGCCTCCATTCTACGAAGCCATTGCCGGGCGCGGGCCCCTGCCCCGCCCGCGTGTTGTCGCGGCCGCGCCGCTGCGCCGGCTCAGGCACGGCGGGCGCTCTCCCGGCGGAATTGCCGCGAAGGGCGCCGCGGCCGCCGCCGCGGCGGCAGCGACCGGCGCGGCGCCCGGCCGCGGGCGGCTAGACTGGATGAGTGGACGGACCGCTGATTTTGGGCATTGAAACCTCCTGTGATGAAACCGCCGCCGCGGTGGTGGCGGGCGGGGCGCGGCGGCTCTCGAACGTGGTGCTGTCGCAGGTGCCGGTGCATCGCTTGTACGGCGGCATCGTGCCGGAGCTGGCCAGCCGCGAGCACCTGCGCGGCATTGTGCCCATCGTCCGCCAGGCGCTGGAGAAGGCGGAGGTGGAACTGGCCGCCATGGACGCCATCGCCGTCACCCGCGGCCCAGGTTTGGCGGGCGCGCTGCTGGTGGGCATCACCTACGCCAAGGCGCTGGCGCTGGCGGCGGGCAAGCCCCTGATCGGGGTCCATCATCTGGCCGGGCATATCCACGCCGTGCTGCTGGACCGGCGGGAGCAGGGCCTGCCCGAACCGGAGTGGCCCGCCGTGGCCCTGGTGGTCAGCGGCGGCCATACGGCGCTGTTTCGCGTGGCGCGCCAAGCGAACGGCGGCTTCGAATATCAGCTCCTGGGGCAAACCCGCGACGATGCCGCCGGCGAGGCCGGCGACAAAGTAGCCAAGCTGCTGGGCTTGGGCTATCCCGGCGGGCCCATCATTGACCGCCTGGCGGAGCACGGCGACGAGCGCGCCGTCACCTTCACCCGGCCGAAGCTGAAGGGCGCGGACCGCGATTTGGATTTTTCCTTCAGCGGGCTGAAGACGGCGGTGCTGCGCTACACGCAGACCCATCCGTTGGCCGCCGGCATCGCCGCCCGCCAGGCGCTGACGGCGGGCGGAGCCAAGCCGCCGCTGGAGGCGTTGCGCGCCGCCTGTGACGCGGAGACGCTCAATTTGATCGCCAGCTTCCAATACGCCGTCGCCCGCGAGCTGAGCGAAAAAACCGTGGCGGCGGCGGAACGCATCGGCGCCGCCGGCATTATGCTGACCGGCGGGGTCGCCGCCAACCGGCGCCTGCGGCGGGAACTGACCGCCACCGCCGCCGCGCGCGGCTGGGAGGTGATGGCGCCGCCGATCGCCCTGTGCACCGACAATGCCGCCATGATCGCCGCCGCCGCCGCGCCGCAGTACGCCCTGGCGGACTTCGCCACATGGGATCTGCCCGCCAGTCCGCAGCTGCCCCTGGCCGCCCGTTGACGGCCTCCGCGGAATCGTGAATTAATTGTGTGTGCGGCGCGGCTGCTGCCGCCTGCCGCGAAGTTCCCTCCCGGTTCCCGAGCCTGAGATTCCCCATGGCCATCGGCCTCAAACTGAAGAACCTTCTTTTTGTCATCTACGCCGCCGACCCGGAACGCATCCGTCCCTTGTTGCCCGCGGGCCTGGAGCCCGACCTGCGCGACACGCCCGCGGGGCCGCGCGCGTTTCTGGCTACCGTGGCGCTGGAGTCCGGCGCGGCATTCCCCTATGTGCTGAGCGGCTTCCGGCAGGTGAATTACCGCATCTACGTCCGCCATGAGGGCGAGCCCGGGGTGATGTTCGTCCGCTCCTGGGTTTCTTCCCGCGCGGCCGCGGCGGCGCTCAATTTGGCGATACCCACCGAGTACGCGACGGTGGAACTCAGCATTGAGGACGGCGGCGGCGCCTACAGCCGCTATGCGGTGAAGGGCCGGTCGGGCGATCACGAGCTGGAGCTCGAGGCCGCGGCGGATGGCGCGACGCTGCCGCCGGGATACTTCGACTCGCATGACGAAGCCGTCACCTTCCTGACCCATCGGCTGAATGGCTTTGCGCTGGGGCATCGCGGCGGACTTTCCGTGGTGCGGGTCGAGCATGAGCACATGCATCCCGTGGCGGCGCGGGTGCGGGCGGAACGCGTGGACGAATGGACCGCCTGCGGTGCGCTGACGCCGGAGCAAGTTCGCCAGCCGCTGCTGGGATTGATCCAGCCCGAGGTGGAGTTCGACATGAATCTGCCTGTGCGGCTGTAAGCCGGGCGGGTCGGGCCGGCGCGAGTTGCTGGCCGGGGCGAGTTGCTGGCCGGGGCATTTTTAGGGGAAAGTCACGGGCCGGGGCCGCCAAGGCCGCGGCGATGGCGGCGGTGAACGGCGTGCGCGCCGGGCGCAGAGCGGTGGCACGCCGGCCTGGAGGCTGATCCGACGCGGGGGGCGATGATCGGCGACGGTAGCAGGATGGCGGAACGGGCGGTGCGGTGGAACGGCGGCGCCGCTCAATTCCTCCATCTTCCCGGCGAAAGCAGCGCCGGTTCCCCGGTCGTCTTTTTGCCCGGCCTGCTGGCGACCAGCTTCTGCTGGCGCCACAGCTTGCCCGCGCTCTCCGCCCTTGGCGCCTGCTACGCGCCGGATTTCCCCGGGCTGGGCGGATCGGATGCGGTGGCGCGGCTGGGCGGCATCGCCGGCTTGGCGGGCTGGGCGCGCGGATTCGCCGCCGCCTTGCAGCTGGGTCCGGTCACCGTCGTCGCCTCCTCCTGGGGTGGAGCGGCGGCGCTGCGGTGGGCCCTGGACGCGCCGCAAGAAGTGCGCGCATTGGTGCTCGCCGCCCCGGCCAATCCATTTTTCCATCCGGTGTGGCGGCAGCGGGTGCTGCTGCGCTCGGCGTGGCTAGCGGGCCCGGCCTTACGGCGCATGCCCGACCGCTGGCACGCCCAGGGACTGGGAGCGATGTTCGCCGATCCCCGCCGCCTGACGCCGG
>JAKAUF010000261.1 GCA_021827785.1 Acidobacteriota bacterium
GAGCAGCACGCGGCGGCGGGAGGGCAGCTGGATGGCGCGCACCGTTGGATCCAGCGTGGCGAACATGCGGCTGGAGGTCAGCACGTCGGCGCCGGTCAGGCGGTTGAACAGGGTGCTTTTGCCCGCGTTGGTGTAGCCGACCAAGGCCACCGTGGCGAGGGGGACCTCCTCGCGCTTTTGCCGCTGTTGCTGCCGCGCGCGCCGCACCTCCTCGAGGGCATGGCGCAGTTCGCGGACGCGATGGTGGATGCGCCGGCGGTCGGTTTCCAGTTTGGTTTCGCCGGGCCCGCGGGTGCCGATGCCGCCGCCCAGCCGCGACATGGCCGCGCCGTGGCCGGTGAGGCGGGGCAGCAGATACTCCAACTGCGCCAGCTCCACCTGCAACTGGCCCTCGCGCGTGCGCGCATGGCGGGCGAAGGTGTCGAGAATGAGCTGCGTGCGGTCAATGACGCGCACGCCGGTTTCCCGCTCCAGGTTGCGCAGTTGGGTGGGGGTCAGTTCGTTATCGAAGATGGCGACGTCGGCGCCGGTGGCGGCCAGCGCGCCCTGGAGTTCCGCGACCTTGCCGCGGCCGAGCAGCAGACCGGGATCGGGCGCGGGGCGCCGTTGCTCCATGCTGCCGACCACCTCGCCGCCGGCGCTGGCGGCCAATTCGCGCAGTTCCGCCAGCCGGTCGGCGGCGTCCAGGGCGCCGGCGGCCGGCGCTGCGGACGCGGGCGCAGCGATGCCGCGGCGGCGAAATTCGACGCCGACCAAGAAGACGCGCTCAGGAGTGGATGCGGTGGCGGGCACGGTGCGGGCGCGACGGCGGTGAGCCGGAGGTGATCACATTGCCGGGGCGGGCCAAGCGGACCGACCGGCGACGGGCGCGCCGGGCCACGACAGAGGCGAGGCGGTTCCGTCCTGCCGCGGCAACTGGCGAGGCGCAGCCCAGCGTCCTGCGGTGGGGCAAGCGGAGCGCTCCAAGTTGGGCGGCTGCGCCGCCATCCGGGGCATTCCGCCGGCTAGGCGCTGCTGGCTTCCGTCGCCGGCGCCGGAGCGGCGGCGGGAGCGGCCGGTTCGGCCTCCGGCGCCGCGGCCGCGGCGGCATGGGGGGCGGCATGAGCGTGGCGGTCCGTCCAGTTCTCTCGCGCCTCCCGGCCGGCGGCGCGCAGCATCACCACGGTGGAGATGGCGTGCTTAAAAATCAATTGCTCCTGGTTGCTGGTTTCCAGCACCAGACAGTATTTGTCAAAACTGCGGATGCGCCCAGAAAGTTTCACGCCGCTGAGTAGGTAAATAGTAATGATCAGCTTTTCCTTGCGGGCGTTGTTGAGAAATGAATCTTGAATATTCTGCGCGGGCTTTTCCATAACTAGCCTCCGGCATTGCCGCGGGGGCCGCGCCCGAACTTCGGGACGGCGCGGTCCGGCCACGCACCCACAGACTACGGCGGACGGTGGCAAAGGTCAATGCCAGGCGCGGCGAGAGGGTCCGTCGCGGCGGGCCGGGCCTGGGCCCGAAATGCGGCCGCAAAAAGCCGGCGCGGAGCCGCGGGCGGCGCTTGCGGAGCCGGGGCGCAGCGGGCCTGCGGCGGCGGCGAAACCGCTTCCGTTGCATGTTCTACTAGTAGCGGGAGCCGATGTATTACTTCACCGAATTGCTGGGCCTGCCGATCACGGATGCCGCCGGGCGGACGCTGGGCAAGCTGCGCGAAGTGGCCATTGATCCTGGGCAGGACCCGAGCCGGGTGCAGAGCCTGATCTATTCCCAAGGCGGACGCCTCTGGGCGGCGCCGGCGCGGCTGGCCGCGGTGAGTCCCGCCGGCTTTCAGCTCCGGCCGGAGGCGCAGCCCACGCCCTTAGCCGGCGGCGGCGCCGACAGCGGGCCGTTATGGGTACGCCGGGACATGCTGGATCAGCAGATCATTGACGTGCACGGCCGCAAGGTGGTGCGCATCAACGATGTGGACTTTGAGGCGATGCACCGCGACCCGGGCGTGGACCTGCGGGCGGTGCAGGTGGATGTCGGCTTCGGCGGCGCGCTGCGGCGGCTGACGCAGGGCGTGCTGCCGCGCCGCTGGATGATATGGTTCTCCACCCGCGGCCGCCCGCGGGTGATTCCCTGGCATCTGTTCGATCTGGTGGAGACCGATCCGGCCCGGCGGGTGAAGCTCCAGATCAGCTACGGCGCCTTGTCGCGGCTGCATCCGGCCGACCTGGCGGATATTGTCGAGGATTTGGCGCCGGCGGAGCGCGGGGCCGTCTTCCAGACGCTGAACAATGAAGTCGCCGCCGAGGTGCTCGGCGAGGTCGAGCCGCGCTTCCAGCGGGCGCTGCTGGAAAGCCTGGGCAAGGGCAAAGCCGCCGACATCGTCGAGGAGATGGAGCCGGACGAAGCCGCCGATGTACTGGCCGAGCTGCCCGAGGAGGTGAGCGAAGGGATTCTGGAAGACATGCGCGCCGAGGAGCGGGAAGAGGTCAGCGAACTGCTGGATTATCCCGAGGACACCGCCGGCGGCCGCATGACCACGGACTTCTTGGTGTTGCCGGGAGCGGCCAAGGTGGCCGACGCCATCACCGCACTGCGCAATTTCGAGGCGCCGGTGGAAGGCGTGCACGCCATCTTCATTACCAATGAGCAGCAGCATTTGGCCGGCATGGTGCCGCTGGCGCGGTTGTTGTTGGCCGCCCATGACGCCACGCTGAACAGCCTGGCCATGGAGGCGCCGGCGGTGGCGGCGGAGGATAAGGACAGCAAGATCGCGGAACTATTCGATAAATACAACCTGACCACGCTGGCCGTCGTGGATGCTCATCGGCACCTGGTCGGCATCATCACGGTGGACGACGTGATCGGGCTGCTGCGGGATCGCTAAGCGGGATGGCCGATAGGGAAAACAGGGATGATGCGATGGCGCCCGCCGGGCCGCGCCACGAGCTGACGCCGGAACCGCCGACACCGGAAACCCTTTTGCCGCGGGGCGGCTCCGCGGCTCGGGGGCCGGCGCGTCGCGGCGGCGGCAGGAGCCGCGTGATCACCGCCGTGATCTTGGCGCCGGCGGCGATCGCGGCGGAGTTGTGGGCGCCGGGGTGGCTGTTCGCGGGATTGCTGTGGGCGGTGGCGGCGCTGGCGCAGTGGGAGTTTTATGGTTTGTTCGCAGCGGCGCGCCCCTATCGCGTCTGGGGCGTGGCCGCCTCGGCGGCGCTGGCGGTGGCCCTCAGCCAGCCGCCGCCGCAACGGGCCGGGGCGGTGCTGGCGGTTTTGGTGCTGGCCGGAGTGGCTATGCTGTTTCGCTCCTTGCGGGAGACCGACGCGCGCGGCGCGGCGCTCGGCTGGCTGGGCGTGTTCTACCCGGCGCTGCTGTTGGGGTTGCTGATTCCGGCGCGCACCGCGGCCCACGGCCGCTGGTGGATTTTGGTGCTGTTTGGGGTGGTGTGGCTGGGCGACACGGCGGCCTATTACGCCGGGCGGCGCTGGGGAAGGCGGAAAATGGCGCCGCGCCTGAGTCCGAAAAAAACCTGGGTGGGGGCGTGGGCCTCGCTGGCGGCGGCGGTGATCGCCGGCGCGGCGCTGAGCTGGGCCTTGGTGGGTGCGGCGGGCCACGCGGCGCGGCCGGCGGCGGCCATGCTGGCCATGGGCGCGGCGCTGGGCGCGGTGCTGAATGTCGCGGCGCAGGCGGGCGATCTGGTGGAGTCGGGCTTCAAGCGCAGCGCCGGAGTGAAGGATTCGGGACGGTTGCTGCCCGGTCACGGAGGCATATTGGATCGCATTGATGCGCTGCTGCTGGCGGCGCCGGTGCTGTGGTGGTTTTTGGCGGTGCGGTTGTGAGCGGCGCGGGACGGCGCCGCGTGGCGTTATTCGGCGCGACCGGCTCGATCGGCGGCAGCACGCTGCAAGTAATCGCCGAGCGGGAAGCGGAGTTCGAGATCGCCGCCCTGGCGGCCGGCCGGAACGTCGGCGCCCTGGCGGAGCTGGCGGCGCGCTGGCGTCCGCGCGCGTTGGGCATCGGCGGGGCGGAGCTGATTCCGCAACTGCGCGCCGAACTGGCGGCGCGCAACGTCCGGCCCGAACCGGAGATTGCCGCCGGGGCGGCCGGGCTGCGCGAACTGGCGGCGGGGTTGGACTATGACGTGCTGCTGCTAGCCACCGTCGGCGTGCCGGGGCTGGCGGCGGCGGAGGCGGCGCTGGCGCGGGGCAAGACGCTAGCCTTGGCGAATAAAGAGGCGCTGGTCGCCGCCGGACGCATCTTGCTGCGCGCGGCGGCGCAGGGCGGAGGAACCATTCTGCCCGTGGACAGCGAGCACAGCGCCATTCACCAATGCCTGCGCGCGGGACAGAGGGGCGAGGTCGAGCGGCTGATCCTGACCGCCTCCGGAGGCCCGTTCTTGGATTGGACCGAGGCGCAACTGCGCGCGGCGACCCCGGCCGACGCGCTGCGCCATCCCACCTGGCGCATGGGACGGCGCATCACCACGGATTCCGCGACGCTGATGAATAAAGGCTTCGAGCTGATCGAGGCTTGTCACTTGTTCGCGTTGGACGAATCCAATGTGGAGGTGCTGGTCCACCCGCAATCCATCGTGCATTCCCTGGTGGCCTACCGCGACGGCTCGGTTATGGCGCAATTGGGCACGGCGGACATGCGCACCCCCATCCAATATGCCCTCACCTACCCGGCTCGCGAGGCCACGAAACGCGAGAAACTAGACCTAGCCGCGGTGGCGCGGCTGGAGTTTCGCCGCGCCGACGAGGGGCGGTTGCGGGCACTGCGTCTAGCCCGCCAGGCGTGGCGTGCGGGCGGCGCGGCCGGAGCGGTCTTGAACGCCGCCGATGAGGTGGCGGTCGAGGCCTTCCATGCGGGACAATTGTCGTTTCTGGACATCAGCGCCGTGGTGGAAGACGTGCTGGGGTCCTGGCAACATCTAAAGATGGACGAACTGGCCGACGCCCAAGCAGCTGATGCGGCGGCACGGCGGGCGGCGCAGGAGCGCGTCAAAGCACGAGCCGAGCGGCGCGGCGCGGATGCAAGGGCGGCGCGGTAGGAAGCCACATGAATATATTGACCGACATCGTTGCGGTCGCCATTGTCCTGGGCGTCATCATTTTCCTGCACGAACTGGGGCACTTTATCGCCGCCAAGGCGTTTGGCGTGCGCGTGGAAACCTTTTCCCTGGGATTTGGCACGCGCCTGGCCGGCATTCGCCGCGGCGGGACGGACTATTGCATCCGCGCCCTGCCCTTGGGCGGCTACGTCAAAATGGCGGGCGAGCTGCCCAGCGACCTGAGCCAGCAAGTGGTGATCCGGCCCGGTGACCTGGCCTCGAAACCTCGCTGGCAGCGGCTGGTCATCGTCTGCGCCGGACCGGCAATGAACGTGTTGCTGGCGATCGGGCTGCTGATTCCCGTCTACATGCGGCAGTTTCCCGAGGACACGGTGCTGGATCAGCCGGCGATCATCGCCGCCGTGCAGCCGCGCTCGCAAGCGGCGCGCGCCGGGCTGGCGGCGGGCGACCGCATCATCGCCGCCGATGGCGTGCGGAACCCCACCTGGCAACAGGTGGGGGTGCAGGCGGCGCTGGCGCAAGGCCACCGGCTGCCGCTAACGGTCCAGGCGCCCGGGGGCACCCGGCACGTGACG
>JAKAUF010000394.1 GCA_021827785.1 Acidobacteriota bacterium
ACTGGATCTGTTCTCCGCCATCGCCGCCGGCGCCGCCACCGCCGCCGAGCTGGCGCAAAAACTAAGCATCGCCGAGCGCGGCGCCCGCATCCTCTGCGACTTTCTCGTCGTCGCCAACCTGCTGACCAAATCCGGCAACCGCTACGCCCTGACGCCGGACACGGCAACGTATCTCGACCGCCGCTCCCCCGCCTATGTCGGCTCGGTGGCGGAGTTCCTGCTGGGCCCGGAGCAGCAGCGCCGCATGGCCAACCTCACCGCCTCGGTCCGCGCCGGCGGCAACCAAGAGCCTCAGCCTATCGCCGATTTCCCCGGCTGGGTCACCTTCGCCCGCGCCATGGCGGCGTACATGGCCCGCCCCGCCGAATTGCTGGCCGAGCGCTTCGGCCCGGTGCAGGGCCGCATTTTGGACATCGCCGCCGGCCACGGCCTGTTCGGTCTGGCCTTCGCCCGCCGCTCTCCGTCGGCCGAGGTCTTCGCCCTCGACGCCGCGCCGGTCTTGGAAGTGGCGAAGGAAAACGCCGCCCGCGCCGGCCTGGCTGCCCGCTATCACCCGATGCCCGGCGACGCCATGCAAATCGCCTTGGGCGAGAACTACGAACTGATCCTGCTGGCCAACTTCCTGCACCACTTCGATGCCGCCGCCAACATCGCGCTGCTGCGCCGTATCCGCGCCGCGTTGGCGCCCGGCGGCCGCGTCGTCACCTTGGAGTTCGTCCCCAACCCCGACCGCGTCTCCCCGCCGCCCGCCGCGGCATTCAGCCTTACGATGCTGGCCAACACCCCGGCCGGCGACGCCTACACCTTCGCCGAGTTCCAGGCCATGTTTTCCTCCGCCGGTTTCGCCGCCATCGAGGAGCATTCCCTCGGCGAGAACATGGAAACCGCCCTCCTCGCCCGCGCCGGCTAACTCTGCCCGCGCCGAGGGCCGGCGACACGTGCCTACGGAATGGGGTGCAGCGCCGTTGCGCCGCCGGCGACGCCGTCCGCGGCGATATGCGCATCGAAGCTGGCCAATGCGCCGCCATGCGCCCGCGCCAGAGCCAGCAGGTAGCTATCCGTAACCTGCGCCGACCGCAGCAGGCTCTCCCCGCGAACCCACCGCCGGTCCAGCAGGGAAACGTCGTCCGGCCAGAATTCGTGGCCGCGCAGGGCGAGCAGCTCCGCCAGCAACGGCGCCACGGCCGCCGGCGACCCCGGAGAGTTCGGGTAGCGGGCATGGCCGACGATGCGCAGCACGCCGTTCTCCGTGATCGGGCAGCTGGCCCAGGCGCGCCTGCCGGTGGCCGAGAACCAGCGGTGCGCCCGCTCATGCAGAATGTGCGCCGGGTCCATCAGCGCGATCAGAACATTGATGTCCAAGAGAAACGCCACTCAGGGGAGGTCCTCGCGCAGCCGCTGGACCAGCGCCGAGGTGACCCTCCGCCCGCCCGGCCGCGCCGGCAGCAAGGGCACCCCGTTGCGCGTCCGGCGTCGCCCTGGCGCGGGTTGCAGCGCCTGCCGCGCCAGGGAGGAGATCATCTCCCCAGTGGTTTTGCCTTGCAGGCGCGCCATTTCCTTGGCCGCCTGCAACACGTCATCGTCAATGGCCAGGGTGGTGCGCATGCATCAAACATCATACATCAGATGCAGGCCGGAAGCTCCGGGGCCTCCGCCGATTTCATCGCCGCGAGAGATCCCCAGCCGGAGCGGCGCGCGCCGCCTCCGCCGCCGCGGCCCGCGCCCGGCAATCGGCCAGCACTTCCGCCGGAATCAGCCGCCGCGCCAACAGCAGCAGTCCCGGCAGCAGAACGGCGTCGTCTAAAAGGCCGAGGATGGGAATTGCGTCGGGAATCAGATCCAGCGGGCTGAGCAGGTAAACCAAAACGAAGCGCAGCAGCCACTTCGCCGCCCGCGGCGTGCGCGGGTCGGCCAGCGCCAAGCGATACACCGCAAGTTCCCGCCGCAGCCGCCGCCAAAGCCGCGTCCAGGGACGTTCCGGCCTGGCGCCCGCGCCCATGCGGCAAGCATAACGCGGCAGGGTGAAGCGCCCGCAACGCCGGCGGGCTTCAGTTCTCAGCTGCTGCCGCCCAGCAGCGGCGGTCAGCCGCGGCGCCGGGGCGCTGGCCGGCTGCCTCGCGCGGCTACTTCACGGCTACTTGCGCTTTGCACGGCGACGGCCCAGCCGGCCGCTCGCCCAAAATCAAATAGGTCTTCTTGTGCTTGCGGTCGGCGAACTCCACCTTCATGCGGTATTTGTCCAGGCGGTAGAAGACCGGCTGATCCAGCGGCAGCAGCCGAGCATGGTGGTCCTTCGGGCGAATGGTATAGAGCACATCGCCAGCGCGAAGCGTGTAATCCCGGCACAACATCATGCGGTCTTTATGGCCGTTATTGCCGGCGCCCACCACCGAAGCTAGCAGGCCACTCGATGAGTTGAATCCGCATCGGTCGGCCTGCATGCGCAACACCTGCGCCCGGTGAAATGGCTTCTTGTGCGCCAGCAGCGGCAGCGCCACCGCAGTTAGCAGCGCCGCAACCCGAAAGAAACGACCAAAGTACGTTGAGGTCCTCATGTAGTGGCGTCTCCAATCAGAACCGTAGTGGCGAAACTCCTGCCCTTCGCCAGCATGCAATTCTGCAACCAGCTGTGTGGGCCGTTTCCGCCGCCCGCAACCCGGGGATTTGCCGAGGGTTACGCTTAACCACGCGCAGCGCCGCCGGGAGTGCTGGCGGTTCCCCCCGGCGCGGCGTGGCAATTTTTACTCAATTCGGCCCAATCCGCCGGGCGCCGCAGGGCAACGGCCCGGCTTGCCGTCGTCTCCAAACGGGAATGCCGTGCGCTCGAAAAGACGCGATCGTTTTGGGCAACGTCGCCCACGCCGTAGCTTCCAGCATTGTCCTCCGCCGCATGGGCCATCGCCGCCTGGCGTTCTACCTGCAAATGGAAGCCCTCGGCTTGTTGGTCCTCGCCTATCCCCGCCGCACCGGCCGGACCTTCCGCCGCTGGCCGCGGGCCATAGGCAAAGCCGGCTCCGCCATCGGCAAAGCAGTGGCCAAGACCGGCCACGCGCTCGGCCGCCTCGCCGCCTAGCGCGCCTCGGGGCGCGGAAGCCGGCGGGATGCCGGCGCCCCTCCCGGCAAGAGCAACATGCGCCGCCCTGGTGGCTGGCTTCGGCTGGCGCTGCCCTGCCGTGGGCTAAAAGTGATAGGCCAGCTTGAGCGTGTACGCCCGTGGCGTGACATAGTGTGTTCCGCTGAACGTGGACAGAAAGTTGTAGAGCGCCACTTTGTTGGTCAAATTGACCACTGTTGCCGTCAGGCTCCAATGATGCCCTTCGGCCGGAAACAGCCGGTCGTCGCCAACCGCCATGTCGAACAAGCTCCTCGGGGCGATCCGCGGCGGATTGAAATCATCGTTTTCGGTATTTGGCGCGGGAAGCGAAATCAACGTCGAGCCAAACTCAGCAACCGGGCAGGTCGCGGGCAGCGCCTGCGTCGGCGTGGCGTACTCCGTTCCGCAATAAAAGCCGCCTTCATATTCCTGATCGGCGGTCATCGGAATGCCGCCGGCGTTGGGAACAATCATGGAGACGCTCGGCACGCCGTTGACCAGCACCGAGCCCAAACAATTGTTGAACGCCTTGGTTCCGTAGCAGGGCGCCGCGCCCGCCACCAAGCCGCTGTCGTAGCGCCAATTGAAGCCGACCCATTCCCCGCCCGGCAGTTCGTACTGCAAGTGGGTGGTGGAGTTGAAAACCTCATCGTGGTCAATGCGGAATACCCCGCTGGGCACCGCCGGATTTTGCCCCGCCCCGGCCACCTGCGGCGTGAAGAAGCGCGCGGCGATGTGGGAAAAGTCAAAGAAGCCCGTGACGCCGTGATGCGGCAGCAGCGTGAACCGCCCCACGAACCCCGGCGTCTTGGATTTAGCCCAAGCGATCGGGAACGTGATCGGCGTGTCTCCCAGCACGCTAAAGTCGTAGGCGTTGCGCGTGTAACTGGCCTGGTATTCGCCGTTAAACACCACCCAGCTCCCGAACTGCTGCTGCAGCCCCAGGTAAAAACTGTTGCGATAGCCCGGCAACACCGCGCTTAGCTGGTTCGACACGCAGCCCAGCATAGGGTTCAGCACCGGCGAGGCGCAGCCCACGCTGGAGAGCACCAAATTCTCGTTGAAGGGCGTCTCCAGCGTGCGCGCATACGCGCCGCTAAGCACCGTGCCGGTGGCGAAGTGATAGGCGACCCCCAGCCGCGGCTCGGTCTGCGTGGCGCTCGTCAGGCCGTTGTAGAAATCCTGCCGCAAGCCCAAGTTGGCGGTCCAGTTGCCCAGGTGCACATCGTCCTCGAAATACAGCGCCTCCTCCTTTATGTCCGCCGTCCCGTTGAACGGATACAAGCTTCCTCCCCGGGTCAGATCGTACGGCAGCAGGGCCGGATTGAAATACGGGTACAGCGCCGAGCCCGGCGCGTTCGGGTTGCCGGCGAGGTTGGGCTGATCGCCCGCCGCCGCGCATTGCCCGGGGCTGGTGAATCCGTCCACCGGCGTATTGGGATCGCTGGCGGTGCTCGCCGTCAGGCAGGGAGCATTGTAGGTGGCGTCCACGATGCCCAGCCGGTCTTGCTCATTCAGAAACGTCTGCTCCACCATCACCCCGGCCAGAATGGTCTGCGCGCCGCGGCTGTAGGACCAGTTCAAATGCCCGCCTAGATTAGCCAGCGTCCGGTACTGCCCCACGGTTTCCCGCTGCAGGCTCGGTGCGTTCAAATCCGCCAGCGGGTTCGGGCTGGGATAGTAATGGTAGCCGTCTCGCCGGAACCAGGCTTGCAGCTCGAAGAGCTGGTCGCTGCTGATGATGTGCGTCCAGCTAGGAGAAAAGTTGACCGTCTGAATCATGGACCGCTGGTTCGTCGGCCCGAGCGGCCGCCCGTTGGGGCCGGTGACGCCCAGATGCAAGTTGTCGATCGCATTCGGCGTCTGGAACCAGCTGCGCGTATATTCCATGTCCAGGTGGTAGAGATTGCTGTTGGAGCTTTGGAAATCCACCCGGTCGAACAGGTTTTCCTCGTTGCCGTGGTCGTGCAAAGCGGTGAACTGGGGCGGGTCCAGGAACCGGGAAGTGTTCAGGCCGCTGGCGGCAAGGAAGTTGCCCCAGGTCTGCCCGCCGTAGCCGAGGTCGAAGCTGGTCGTGCTGGTGCCGAAGCTGCCATAGGACACCGACGCATCGCCATGCGGCTTGGTGTCGCCCTCGCCGGAGCGCGTCGTCGCCACGATCACCAGGCTGGTCTTGTCCCCGTACTGCGCCGGCGGCGCTCCTTCGATCACCTTCAGCGTCTGCACCGCCTGCACCGGCAGCTCATTGGAGAAGACCTTGCTTTGCTGGTCGGTCACCGGCTGGCCGTCGATGGAAAACGAATTGTCGGCATGGTCGCCCATGCCGTGAAACAACCCATTCGAGTCCGCCGTCACCCCCGGCGCCGCCAGCGTCACCAAGGAGCTCAGCGAGGATGATGCGCTCTCCAGCGGGATCTTGCTGAACAGCTTCCGGCTGACGTCGAAATGCGTGGTGGCCGTGTTTTCGATCGCGTTCGGCGTCACCGCCTCGACCGTTACCGTGCTCTTCGCCGCGGGCAGTGGCAGCCGCACCGTTAAATTGACCGCCAGCCCGGAGTTCGCCGTGGCTGCGGTGGTGGTCGTGGCGAAGCCCGGCGCCGCGACCGTGATCTGATATTGATCCAGAGGCACGTTGTCGAAGCGGAACCGGCCGTCTTTTCCGGTCACCGCGGTCAACGAAAAGCCGCTGGTCAAGTTTGCGATGTGCACCCGCGCTCCGGCGATGACCGCGCCGGACGGGTCCTCGACCACGCCTTGCACCGTGGTCGAGGTGGCTTGCGCGCACAGCCGCGCGGGAAACAGCAGCAGCGCTAGCGCCGCCAGTCCGGCGGCCGACGCCAAAGCGCAAATCGAAATAGCAGAGCGAGCACGCTTCATGGCCAAGATCTCCTCTTCCCTGGGCGCCGGGGCGCTGCAGCGCGCCGGCGAAATGCGCAGATGGTGCGCTCCACGGCGCGGGTGCAAGCGCACCCGGATCGCCGGAATATGGCTCGGTCGCCGGCTCCTGGACGCTCCGCCCGGCGGGGCTGCGGCCGGGCTTTAACGGCCGGCAACGGGAGCCCGGCAATGCTTGGGGCATATCCAAGTTGCCGCGAACGGGCCTGCACGCGCGACGGTGCGCGCATTGGGCGCGCCGTCAGACGCAGCTGCGGTTCGGTTGGTTGGGAAAACCGCTAGGCGGAGAGAAGACTGCTGGGCGGGGGCCGTATGGTCAGCCGGTGGCAGACCGTCGTCTGCGCGCGCCACACCGGCGCTGCCACGGCCACCTCGCCGACGCGGGAAAAATAGGGCAGCCGCGCTACCGTAATCGGCATCGGCGCGGCGGTGCGGCTAACGTGGCAGAAGAAACACGGGGTCGCCGGATCGGTGCCGATATCCAGCGTGCTGTGAATCGCCTGGTGCGCCGTAATCGCGAACACCAGCACCGCCGCTGCCAGCGCCAGCCGGCGGCGCCAGCGGCGGGTGGAGTTGCGGATGATCGCTAACGGCATGCAGACACCTTAGGGATCGGACGTTGCGCAGCAGGCAGCGGTTTCCTAGGTACATGGCCCATGGCTGATCGCGTGCCCGCTGCGCGCGCCTTGACGGACCCACCCGCCGAGGGGCACATCCGTTCCGCGGCCCTCCAACCCGGCCAAAAGTTGTACTCTGAACGCCATGAGCAAAGTGAGCCGCCGCAAGTGGCTCGGCTCCGCCCTGGCCGGCGCCGCCGCCTTGCCCGCCCTAGAACTGGACGCCCTGGACGCCCAGCCGCCCCGCCGTCAGCGCCGCCAGGTTCCCGCCACTGGCCGCGTCGCCGTCCGCAACCGCATTCATCAGTCCGTCGCCCGCTGGTGCTATCCCAAAATTGCTCTCGATGACCTCTGCCGCGCCGGCGCCGAGATGGGCCTGATGGCGATTGATCTGCTCAAGCCCGAGGAGTGGGCCACGCCGCGGAAATACGGCTTGATCTGCGCCATGGGCTATGCCGGCGCCGACGACATCTATAACGGCCTCAACCGCCGCGCCAACCTCCCCGCCATCGAGCGCGCCTTCCGCAAGAACATCCCCCTCGCCGCCAAGCTCGGCGTCCCCTGCGTCATTTGCTTCGCCGGCGCCCGCAAGGGCCGGCCGGATGATGAAGGCGCCAATTACTGCATCGAGGGCCTGCGCCGCCTGACGCCCATCGCCGAGGACCACGGCGTCACCATCTGCATGGAGCTGCTCAACAGCAAAATTGACCACCCCGGCTACATGTGCGACCACACCGCCTGGGGCGTCAGCGTCGCCCGCGGCGTCAATTCGCCGCGCTTCCAGCTGCTCTACGACATCTACCACATGCAAATCATGGAAGGCGATTTGATCCGCACCATCCGCACCAACATGCCCTTCCTCGCGCATTTCCATACCGGCGGCGTACCCGGCCGCCATGGCTTGAACGGCCATCAAGAGGTTCGCTGGGATGGCGTCATGCGCGCCCTGGTGGCGGAGAACTTCCAGGGATATGTCGCCCATGAGTTCATTCCCCTGGGGAATGATCCTTTAATGTCCCTGCGCCGCGCCGTGGCCCTGTGCGACGTCTAGCCCCGGCGCCCTGACGCGGCGCCGCATAGCCGCGCCACAGAACAAGGAGAACCCGTACCGATGAATCGCCGAGACTTCCTCAGCCTAGCTGCCGTGGGCGCCGCCGGTCTGGCCCTCCCGCGCCGCGCCGCCGCCCGCAATCCCTTGGTGCAACGCCTGGCCTGCAACTCCTGGCCCTTCCGCGCCTACTTCGACACGCCGGACCTGCGCCATTATCGCGACCCCAAATATCCCCTGTTGCAGCAATGGGAGTTTCCCGAGTTCCTCGCCGACACCTTCGGCATTCATTACGTCGAGTTCCTGCCGCAGCATTTCCCCGACACCACCCCTGCCACCGTCGCCAAGGTCAAGGCCGGCCTGCGCAAGGCCCATTCCCGCACCGTCAACCTGATGGGCGTGGACACGCCCGGCGGCATTTACAATCCCGGACTGGCGCCGGCCACGGCGTTGGCCAACGGCCGCCTGTGGGTGGATATCGCCAAGGCGCTCGGCTCGCCCAGCGCCACCTTCGTGCTCGATGGCCGAGCCCCCTGGGATCCACGCGTCGCCGCCCGCAATCTCCGCCCGGTCCGCGACTACGCCCGCAGCCAGGGCATCCGCATCCTATTCCATAACGACAGCATGCGCCGCGAGTCCGCCGGCCAAATCGTCACCGTCATCCGCGGCCTCGGCTATCACGACGTCGGCACCTGCCCGGACTTCGGCAACTTCGCCCCCAAGAGCGCCGCCTACGCCCTCGCCACGCTCAAGCAGCTTGCCCCCTACAGCCATAACATCTGCCATGCCAAGGATGGAATCGGCTTCGGCGGCCATTATTACCGCGACAACTTTCCGGCTTCCATGGCGGTCATGAAGGCGGCGCATTTCCGCGGCCATTATTCCTTGGAGTACGACGGCCCCGGCGCCCCCATCCCCCATGTCCGGCGCCTGATGGCCGAAACCTTGGCCCAGCTTTAGCCCGCGCCCAGCGCTGCCTGCCCTTAACCACGGCGGGCTGCCGCGGTGCCACCGCGCGGCCTTTGCAGACGCGATAGCCGGACAGCTCCGCCTCGTCCCGGCCGTCGCGCCACCCGGGAACGCGGACCGTCCGTCCGCGTTCCTCTCATGCTGGGCCGCGCGGATGCCGCCACCCATGACCCGGGTCTAGTCCCGGCCGCACCGCTTTCCACACCGCGGGGTGGAAATCGCGGCGCCGGCCTGTGCATGCCCGTGCAAACTCCGCCCCTTTCCAACTCTTTTGCTCGCCGCTCCGCCATCCCCCTGGCGTTTTCCACCGCCAAAACCTCCGCCTTGGGAGCGTCCGCCGCGCCCTCCCGGGGTTTTCCGCATTTCCGCACCGGCGACGGCGGATACGAGCTATTCTCTTTACACGCACCCAGGTAGAATGAGTCGGCGGCGCCCTGTCCGCCGCGCCTGCCGCAGGGAGACGACGCGCCATGGAAATCACTGTTCGAAAATTTGATCTGCTCCGCGAGTTGCTGCTGATGCAGGGCGTGGTGGAGCGCAAGACGACCATTCCGATTCTGTCCAACATCCTCGCCGAGTCGTCCGGCGAGAACCGCCTGCGCCTGGTCGCGACCGATCTGGATCTGGCGATTGAAACCAGTTGTCCCGCCAAGGTCAAGAAGAGCGGCGGCTGCGCCATTCCCGCCCGCAAGCTGCTGGATTACGTTCGCCTACTCCCCGACGCCGACATCACCCTGAAGCTGATGGAGAACCATTGGGTGCAGATTCGCTGCGGCCGCGCCAATACGCGCATGGTGGGCATGGCCAAGGAAAATTATCCCGCCCTGCCGGCGTTTCCCGCCGGCCGCGTCGCCCAGATCCCCGTCGCTCCCCTGCGCCAGATGATTCGCCGCACGATCTTCGCCATCTCCAACGAAGAAAGCCGCTACACCCTGAACGGCGCCTTGGTCGTCCTGCGCCCCGATGGCTTAACGCTGGTGGCCACCGACGGCCATCGCCTGGCCCATGTCGAAAACAACCATGTCGCCATCCCGGGCGCCGACGCGGAGAGCCGCAACCTGGTGCCGAAAAAAGCCATGGTCGAGTTGCAGGAGATGTTGGAGGCCGCGCCGGAGGGCGCCTCGGCCGAGTTTGGCCGGGATGAAACCCACCTGTTTTTCCGCATTCCCGGTCCCGAGGGCCAGCCGCGCGTGCTCAGCGCCCGCCAGCTCACCGGCCAGTTCCCCAACTATGAAGCGGTCCTGCCCAAGGAGAATCAGCGCGCGGTCAGCATCCGCTCGGAGGAAGTGGGCGCCGCCATCCGCCGCGTCGCGCAGTTCGCCGATGAGCGCTCGCACGCCATCCGCCTGCGCTTGGAACCGGACAAGATCGTCCTGACTTCTTCGTCGAGCGAAAGCGGAGAATCGGATGAGGAGTTGGAGGCGCCCTACCAGGGTGAGCCCATGGTCATCGGCTTCAACTCGCAATACCTGCTGGAGTTTTTGCAGGCCGCGCAGAGCGAGGAAGTCGTCCTGCGCCTGAAGGATGAGCAATCCGCCGGCGAGCTTCAGCCCAAGGACGGCGAGGAATACCGCTACCGCTACGTCGTCATGCCCATGCGCATCTGACCCTTGGCCACCGCCATCCTGGGCCGGTAAGCGCAACGCCCAGCGAACGGCGCGGCCGGGGCCCGTCCCGGGCGCGGTTCCGCTGCGGTTCCGCCCGCGCAAGACGCTGAAAAGTAAACCGGTTATTGCTATCGCCTCGCCGCCGGAACCGGCCCGGTCCATGCTATTCTAATAGGGACAGGAGTCCTCCGCCGGAAGCCGTTTTTCCCCTCCTTCCACTCTCTTCTTTCGCTCCGGCGGGGATCTCTCTTACAGCAGCGAGGGACATTCTGCGTGAGCGCAAAAACCGAAGCCCGGCCCAAAACCACCCAACTCGAAGAAATTGACGAGGACGCCTACTCCGCCAGTTCCATTAAGGTTCTAGGCGGCATGGAGGCGGTGCGCAAGCGGCCGGCGATGTACATCGGTTCCACCGGCGAGATGGGGCTGCACCACCTGGTCTATGAAGTCGTGGATAACTCCGTGGATGAGGCGCTGGCCGGCTTCGCCAAGCGCGTGGACGTCACCATCCACACCGACAACTCCATCACCGTCGTGGACGACGGTCGCGGCATCCCCGTGGACACCATGGACCTCGACGGCGAACAAAAGAGTGCCGCCGAAGTGGTCATGACCAAGCTCCATGCCGGCGGCAAGTTCGATTCCTCCAGTTACAAGGTCTCCGGCGGCTTGCACGGCGTCGGCGTCAGCTGCGTCAACGCCCTCAGCGACAGCCTGGAGCTGGAGATTTGGCGCGACGGCTTCACCTGGATGCAGTCGTTCTCCCGCGGCGAGGTGCAGGGCCCGCTGCAAAAGGGCGGCAAAACCAGCAAGCGCGGCACCAAGATCACCTTCCATCCCGACGCCACCATCTTCCAGGCCACCGAGTACAACTTCGACACCCTGGCCAACCGCCTGCGCGAGCTGTCGTTCCTCAATCAGGGCTTGCTGATCACGCTCACTGACGAGCGCACCGACAAAAAGCAGGAGTTCCAGTACCAGGGCGGCATCGCCGAGTTCGTCCGCCACCTCAACCGCAACAAGCAGGTGCTGCACGACAAGCCCATCGCCATGGAAGGCGTGCGGGAAATCGCCGGCGGCGAGCTGCGCATGGAGGTCGCCGTCCAGTACAACGACACCTACTCGGAAATCGTCTTCAGCTTCGCCAACAACATCAACACCGTGGACGGCGGCACCCACCTCTCCGGCTTCCGCTCCGCCCTCACCCGCACCATCAACAGCGTCGGCCAGCAGATGGGGCTGTTCAAGGATCTGAAGGAAAACCTCAGCGGCGACGACGTCCGCGAGGGCCTCACCGCCGTGGTCAGCGTCAAGCTGCCCCAGCCCCAGTTCGAGGGCCAGACCAAGGGCAAGCTCAACTCCGACATCAAGGGCCTAGTCGAGGCCTTCGTCAACGAGAAGCTCGGCGAATACCTCGACCACAATCCGCCAGTCGCCAAGCGCATCATCGCCAAGGCCATCGAGGCCGCCCGCGCGCGCGAGGCCGCGCGCAAGGCCCGCGACCTCACCCGCCGCAAGGGCGCGCTGGATTCGGGCGGCTTGCCGGGCAAGCTCGCCGACTGCTCCGAGCGCGACCCGGAGCGCTGCGAGCTGTTCATCGTCGAGGGCGAAAGCGCCGGCGGCACCGCCAAGCAAGGCCGCGACCGCCGCTTCCAGGCAATCCTCCCGCTGAAGGGCAAGATCCTGAACGTGGAAAAAGCCCGCTACGACAAGATGCTCGGCCATGAGGAAATCCGCGCCCTGATCACCGCCATGGGTACCGGCATCGGCAAATCCGCCGAGGATCTGGATTACGCCAAGCTTCGCTACGCCAAGGTCATCCTCATGACCGACGCCGACGTGGACGGCAGCCATATCCGCACCCTCCTGCTCACGTTCTTCTTCCGCCACATGCAGGAGCTGATCCGCCGCGGCAACATCTACATCGCCCAGCCGCCGCTCTATAAGCTGAAGAAGGGCAAGTCCGAGCAGTACATCAAGGACGACAAGGAGTTCGTCCGCGTGATGATGAAGCGCATCACCGAGGACCGCGTCGTCCGCTACGGCGAAGGCGCGGCCGTGCTCGAGGGCGCCGCCCTGACCCGCTTCCTGGTTAGCCTCAGCGAGTACTATCCCTTCTTCGACAAGGTGGACAAGCGCTTCCGCGACGCCGCCGTCACCGCCGCCGTCATCGCTTCCGGCTTGGAGAAGAAAGCCGATTTCGAGGCCGAGGGCGGCGTGAAGGCCTTAGCCGCCCAGCTCAAGTCCTTGCCCAACGTCAGTGGCCTCGCGGCCGCCCGGGATGAGGAACACAATCTGTGGGAGCTGCGCTTCCACGACCACAACCACACCGCCCGCTGCGTCAATTGGGAGCTGGCCGCCTCGCCGGAATTTCGCCAGGCCGTCGCCAAGTACAAGGCCATCCGCGAATTCAACCAGCCGCCCTTCTTGGTTTCCGACGGCGATCCCAATGCCATGGTCACCAAGAACGACGGCCGCGAGCTGCTGGACTTCATCCTCAGCGAAGGCAAGAAGCTCTTCAACGTCCAGCGCTACAAGGGCCTAGGCGAGATGCGCGCCGACCAGCTCTGGGAAACCACCATGGATCCCGAGCGCCGCACCCTGCTCAAGGTCCATCTCGACGATCTGCCCAACGCCGAGGACATGTTCACGACGCTGATGGGCGAGGATGTCGAAAGCCGCCGCAAGTTCATCCTCGACAACGCCCTCGACGTCAAAAACCTCGACATCTAGCCCCGCCCGCGCCTAGCCGGGCGCTCCGCCCGTTATCCTATTCCTATGCCGCGAATGGTGCATTGCGTGAAGTTGGGCAAGGAACTCCCCGGTCTGGAATCCCCGCCCTGGCCCGGCGCGTTGGGCCAGCGCATCTATGAAAACGTCTCCGCCGAGGGCTGGAACCTATGGCGCGAGCACGCCAAGATGCTGATGAATGAATATCGCCTCGCTCCCTGGCAGCCCGACGCCCAGAAGTTCCTCAATGAGCAGTTGGAGCAGTTCTTCTTCGGCCCCGGCTCCGATCATCCCCCCGGCTTCGTCCCCGGCCCCTAATAAGCAGCGCCGCCTCGCTCCACGCCGCGGCAGTGCCGCCGCTGTCGTCTCTAGCGGGCTGCGCCGGAGGATGTTGCGCCGCCGCCCCGGCTGCCGGCGTTCCGTGGAGTGGACGTTGGCTCGTGCGCGGGTCCGCGCCAGCCGGCCCGGCGCCGGCTATTCGACCGTCACCGACTTCGCCAGGTTCCGCGGCTGGTCCACGTCGCAGCCCCGCCGCACCCCGATGTGATACGCCAGCAGTTGCAGCGGCACCGCCTCTAAGATCGGCAACAGCAGCTCCGGCGCCGCCGGAATCTCGATGGCGTGGTCCGCCGCCGCCCGTGCCTCCGTGTCGCCCTGGTTCACGATCGCGATCACCTGTCCGTCCCGCGCCTTCACCTCGCGCAAATTGCTCAGCGTCTTCTCGTATCGCGTCACCGACCCGGCGTCATCGGGATCCCGCGTCGCCAGCACCACCACCGGCAGGTTCTCGTCAATCAGCGCGTTCGGCCCGTGCTTCATCTCCCCCGCCGGGTATCCCTCGGCATGGATGTAGGAGATCTCCTTCAGCTTCAGCGCCCCCTCCAGCGCGATGGGATAATGAATGCCCCGGCCAAGGTACAGGAAATCCCGGCAGCGGTGGAACCGCCGCGCCAGCGCGTTGTAATCCTCTTCGCTGGCTCCGCCCCGTCCCGCCGCCGGGTGCAGAATCGCCTCCAGTTTCCCCGGCAGCCGCTCCAGTTGCTCCATCAGCTCCGTCGCCGCGGCCGCCGCCAGCGCGCCCCGAGTCCGGCCCAAATACAGCGCCAGCACCAGCAGCGCCGCCAACTGCGCCGTGAACGCCTTGGTCGAGGCCACGCCGATCTCCGGCCCGGCGTGCGTATACAGCGTGCCGTGCGCTTCTCGCGCTAGCATTCCGCCCACCACGTTGCAGATCGCCAGCGTCTTCGCTCCCTGCTCCCGCGCCTGGCGCAGCGCCGCGATCGTGTCCGCCGTCTCCCCCGACTGCGAAATCAGCACCACTAGCTGTTCCGGTCCCACCAGCGGGTCGCGGTAGCGGAACTCGCTGCCGTAATCCACCTCCACCGGGATGCGCGCCAGCCGCTCGAGCATGAACTTGCCGGCCAGCGCCGCGTGCCAGCTCGTCCCGCAAGCCACGATCCGCAGGCTGGAGAAGCGCCGGATTTCCTCCTCGCCGATCTCCATCTCGTCCAGGAACGCCTCGCCCCGGTCCAGCGACAGCCGTCCCAGCAGCGTGTCCCGCACCGCCCGCGGCTGCTCATAGATCTCCTTCAGCATGAAATGCTGAAAGCCGCCCTTTTCCGCCAGGATCGGGTCCCAGGTCACGCGCGTCACCGCCCGGTTGACCGGCCGCCCGGCGAAGTCCAACAGCCCCACCGCGCCGCGCGTGATCACCGCCAAGTCCCCGTCCGCCAAGAAGAACACGTCCCGCGTGTGGTGCAAAATCGCCGGCACGTCGCTGGCCACGAAATATTCGTCCTCGCCGAGCCCGATCACCGCCGGCGGCCCGTTGCGCACCGCCACGATCTTTTCCGGATCCTTGACCGAAACGATCGCCAGCGCGTACACCCCCGTCAGCTCCCCCACCGCCTGCCGCACCGCCTCTTCCAGCGGCTGCCCGGGCCGCGAGTAGCTTTCGATCAGGTGCGCGATCACCTCCGTGTCCGTTTCCGTCCGGAACTGGTGCCCCTCCGCCGCCAGCCGCCGCTTCAGGGTCAAATAGTTTTCGATGATCCCGTTGTGCACGACCACGATCTCGTCGTGGCAGTCCCGGTGCGGATGCGCGTTTTCTTCCGTGGGGCGTCCGTGCGTCGCCCAGCGCGTGTGCCCGATCCCGTAGCTGCCGGTCAGCGGCCGCAGCCGGATCGCTTCTTCCAGATTGCGCAGTTTCCCGCTCGCCCGCCGGATCTCGAGCTTTGGAGCGTCCCCATTCACCGCCGCCGGCACCACCGCGATTCCCGCCGAATCGTACCCCCGGTACTCCAGCCGCTTCAGCCCGTCCAGCACCACCGGCACCACCGGCTTCGCGCCGACATATCCGACAATGCCGCACATACCGCTACCTCCCGCCGCCCCGCGGCGTCATGCTACTGGCTTCCCGCTTCGGGCAGCACCACCCGGAACTCCTCGATCACCGGATTGCTCAGCACATCCCGGGCGATTGTCTCCGCCTCCCGCCGCGCCGCCTCCGCCGTAACCGCCGCCAGCTCCAGCTCGAAGAACTTCCCCTGCCGCACCGCGTCCACCGCGTGGCCTTGGCGCGCCAGCGCCGCCTGAATGGCCTGTCCCTGCGGATCCAGCACCGTTTTCTTTAGCGCGACATAAACGCGGACTTGCATGAGTGGAGATGCTGTATTTTACCATCCGCCCGCCCGGCAACAGATCCTGCAACGCCCGTAGCCATCCGTAGGAGGAATCCCGCGGCGGCCGTTGCTCGCAAGGCGGGCCGGCGCGCGCTGGGATTCACGCCGGACAGACTGCTTGCCAATAGCTATCACAATACGTATTGTCATACGTATGAGGGATCCATCAGAGGTCGTTGCGCCGAAGGCGCACATCACGGCGGTGCATGTCATCTACAACGGCGGCCCGGGCAGCTGCTCCGTGGCGGAGTTGTCATGGGACGGGGAGCCTGGAATCGGAATGCGCTGGAACGGAGACGGCGGGCGGGGCATCGGCAACCCACAGTCCCGCGGCCAGCCCACCTGGTTTCTGGTCCCGGAGCCGTTTAGCACGGACGTAAAAAGGCGCGCCGAGCAGTTGGCCGCCGAGCAGGAGGGCGGGGCCTTGGAGGATTACCGGGCCATGGCGGCCGACAGCGCCAGAGAGACCGAGGCCTGGGAGTGGAGCGAGGGCTTGATTGGCGATGCCGCCGATGCGGAGGGGTGAAGTCTGGTGGGTGGCCTTCGGTCCCGCAATTGGCGGCGAAATTCAAAAAACCCGCCCCGCGGTCATCGTCAGCAATAATGCCGCCAATGCCGTGCTGAACCGCCTCGTCTGCGTCCCGCTGTCACGCCAGACCTCGAAGATCTACCGCAGCGAAGCGCTGGTGCGGGTGGGGGCGGTTGCGGCCAAGGCCATGGCCGACCAAATCGCCACTGTCTCCGTGCAGCGGCTGCGTGCTCAGCTCGGCGCCATATCCGAATCCGACCTCCGGGCCGTGGAAGACGCAATCTTGCGGCACTTGGCCATCCGGCGTTAGCGGCCCCCGTGCCCTCCGCTCCGCGCCGTGTCGCCCGATCTTCGGCGGCAGCCGTGATAGCGTAAATCGTGGCCGAACCGAAACTGCCGACCCGTTCCGAAGACTTCTCCGAGTGGTACAACCAGCTCGTGCTGCGCGCCGAATTGGCTGACTATGCCCCCGTCCGCGGCTGCATGATCGTCCGCCCCTACGGCTGGGCACTGTGGGAGAACATCACCGCCGCCCTCGACTCGCGCTTCAAGGCCACCGGCCACGTCAACGCTGCCTTCCCGATGCTCATCCCCCGCAGCTTCATCGAGAAGGAAAAATCCCATGTCGCCGGGTTTTCCCCCGAACTGGCCGTCGTCACCCACGGCGGCGGCGAAAAACTCGAGGAGCCGCTGGTCCTCCGTCCCACCTCGGAAACCATCATCGGCCACGCCTACGCCAAGTGGATCCGCTCCTATCGCGATCTGCCCATCCTCATCAACCTTTGGAACAGCGTCGTGCGCTGGGAGCTGCGCACCAAACTCTTCCTTCGCACCCTGGAGTTCTATTGGCAGGAGGGCCACACCGCCCACGCCACACTCGCCGAGGCCGAAGCCGAAACCCGTCAGATGCTCGACGTCTACACCGATTTCGCCGTCAATGAAGCCGCCATCCCCGTCATCCCCGGCCGCAAATCCGCCGCGGAGCGCTTCGCCGGCGCCAATGACACCTTCTCCATCGAGGCCATGATGGGCGACGGCAAGGCCCTCCAGGCCGGCACGTCCCACAACCTCGGCCAAAACTTCGCCAAAGCCTTCGAGATTCGCTACCTCGATCCCGCCGGCGAGCTGCAATTCTGCTGGACCACTTCCTGGGGCCTGTCCACGCGCTTCGTCGGCGCCATCATCATGGTCCACGGCGATGACCAGGGCCTCATCCTCCCGCCCCGCCTCGCCCCCCACCAAGTCGTCCTCTGCCCCATCTTCAAGAACGACGCCGAAAAAACCGCCGTCCTTGAAGCCGCCCACCGCCTCCGCGCCGAACTCGCCGCCGCCGGCGTCCGCGTCAAGCTCGATGACCGCGACAACGTCAGCCCCGGCTTCAAGTTCAATGATTGGGAGATGCGCGGCGTTCCCCTGCGCATCGAGCTCGGCCCCAAGGACGTCGCCCAAAACGCGGTCGTCCTGGCCCGCCGCGACCGTCCCGGCAAGGAAGGCAAATCCTCCGTTCCCCAGGCCGGGCTCGCCGCCGCCGTCACCGCTCGCCTCGGCGAGATTCAGCAGTCCCTGTTGGACCGCGCCTTGGCCGAGCGCCGCCGCCGTACCGCCGAGCCGAAGGACTACGCCGAGTTCCGCCAAGCCGTCGAATCCGGCTTCGCCCTAGTCCCCTGGTGCGGCGACGCCGCCTGCGAGGCCGAAATCAAGGCCGAAACCAAAGCGACGCTCCGCTGCATCCCCCTGGAGCAAGAAAAGGGCCCCGCCGGCCGCTGCGTCAAATGCGGCCAGCCCGCCGCCGAGCGCGCCTACTTCGCCAAGGCCTATTAGCGGGGTTCGCGGGGGCCGCGCCACCTCGCCGGCGTGGGGCGGGCCGCCCGGCGGAGTTCCGCGAGCTTGCGCGGTGACTTCTCACGCCGGGGTGGCTCCCCGAGCGAACGGCGCGATCAGCGCCACTGGTATTCGGGACCAGTCGCCGCGCCCGTCCTCGCCCCCACCAGCAAGTACCATTGAGCAGGCGAAGTCCCGCGCGGCGGCCGCGCGGGGCCGCCCCCTTCTCCCGCTTCTATGCGCCTTCGCATCTATTGGATCGGTAAAACCAAGGACCCCGCCGTCGCGCTCTGGACCGCTGAGTACCTCAAGCGCATCTCCCGCTTCGCCCAAATCGCCGCCGAGGAAATCCCCGCCCGCGGCGGCGCCAACGCCGCCGAAGCCGAATTGCTGCGCCGCGTCGCCCAGCATCGCGCCCGCCTTGTTTTGCTCGATCCCGCCGGCCGCCGCCTCGACTCCCCGCAGTTCGCCGCCTATCTCGACCGCGCCTTCGCCCAAGACGGCCGCGAGCTGGCTCTCGCCATCGGCGGCCCCGACGGTTTCTCCGCCGATCTGCGCACTGTCGCCGAGGCCAGCATTTCCCTTTCCCCCTTGACCTTCTCCCACGAGCTCGCCCGCGCCATGCTCCTCGAGCAGCTCTACCGCGCCCTCGCCCTCCTCAACCACCACCCCTATCCCCGCTAGCCGGGAGGTAGGCGCGTGCGCCGACCACCCCGCCGCGGCGCTACCGCCGCCATGGGAGCTCCGCCCGCCGCCGCGCGCCGGCCCACATTTCCACCCGCCCGTCATTCCATCGCAACTCGCCATCCGCCTCGCCACCGTCGGCAAACAGCCCCAGCGCATACCGCGTGCTCAGCCGTCCTCGCGCCGGCAGCCAGGCATACTTCGGCGTGCCCCACAATTCCGGCTGCCGCAGCAGGTTTCGCCGGCTTGATGGAAACGGGCTCGCCCCAAACTCCAGTCCCCGGGTCCATGTCCGCCCATTCCATGGCGCCGTTTCCCGCACTTCCCGCTCATCCCAAATCCCCAGCCAAGGAAACGTCGCCCGCGGCCATGCGTACACCAGCGTCTGTCCCAGGCGGCGATTGCCCGCCAGAAAATATCCCCACTCCGCCTCGGGCTGGATGCGAAATGCCGCGAACTCGCTCGCCGGCGCCGCCGGCAGGCGGCGGTAATCCGCCCGTTCTCCGTCCCGAGCCGGCATCCACGGCCACGCGCCCTCGCCAGCAGGAATCAACCTTGATCCCCTGCCCAGCGGCTGCGGAAACGCTTGTCCCCGCTCGGCGTTCGCCGCCAGCCAAAACTCCCCATCCTCCAGCCAAGGCGGCCCCAGCGTGACGTGCTGCTGCCAAGCGATGGGCCGGTCCCAAATCCCCAGGTTCGTCACCGTCTCCTCGACCCACGCCAACCCGCCGTCCAGCCGAATCCGCCGTTCCACCGCCATCTCCGACCGCGCCGCCGTGCACCGGCCGACCAATCCCCCGGCGGCTTCCGCCGCCCACTCCCAGCGCTGCGCTCCGAAAAACCCGTGGGTCAGCACCCCCGCCGCCGTTTCTTCCGCCGACGGCGTGCCGAACAAATCCAACGCCAAGTTATGTCCCAAGATGCTGGCCAGCGTTCGCCCTTCCGGCGGCCCGCCATAATCCCCCGCCACCATCGCCTCCGTCACCGCCTCCGGCTCATGCGAGGGCCACGGCGGCGCCCATAGCGGATTCACCGCCTGCGGTCCGCCCGCCAGTAGCGCCGCGATGTGTCCGCCTCCCGGCGCCACCGCCAACGCTAACTGCCCGTTCCTCAGCCACATCACTTCCCGACCATTGCCCAGCCGTCCCGTTTCCATTGCGTATACCTGTCCCTTATTTGCGCCGCCGCGCCCCAGGATTTCGCTTCCCGGGCCGCCTCGCCATGCTACACTGCCCTTTCATGACCGCCCAACTCAGTCCGCGATTTTGGTATTACCGTAGCGGCGGGAGGGGTGTGTCGTAGCCTAGGTACCAAGGCGAACGATTCACTGGGCCCGCTGAAGCCGCCAGCTTCAGCGGGCCTTTTCTTTGTTCGGAGATCCTCATGCTGCTGCAACTGCGACCCCAAACCCCCGCCACCGAACTCGCCGCCCTCCGCCGCGAGCTGTCCGCCGCCGGACTGGCCGCCGCCCCGGTCTCCTTTTTTGCCGCGCCCATTTGGCGCCTTGAGCCCGCGACCGATAACCTGCCGACCGCCGCTCCCGGCCGCGCCGCCCTGGATGCGATCCTCCGCCGCCATCCCTGCGTCGCCGCCGCGTTCTCCGGTGATTTCGAGCTGGCCAGCCGCCCGTTGCGCCCGGAGGGCACCCGCGTTCGCGTCGCGACGCCTGGCGGCGAGCTTGCCATCGGCGGCGATGAGATGGTCGTCATCGCCGGTCCCTGTTCGGTGGAAAGCTGGGAACAAATCCGCGACACCGCGGTCGCCGCCGCCGCCGCCGGGGCTCGCCTGCTCCGCGGCGGCGCCTTCAAGCCCCGTACCTCGACCTATTCCTTCCAGGGCCTCGGCCGGCAAGGACTTGAACTGCTGGCCGCCGCCGGCCGCCACGCCGGCCTCGGCGTCGTCACCGAGGTGATGGCTCCCGAGGACGTCTCCCTCGTTGCCGGCTACGCCGACTTGCTCCAGGTCGGCGCCCGCAACATGCAAAATTTCCCGCTGCTGAAGCGCCTTGGCGAGCAGCGCAAACCGGTGCTGCTGAAACGCGGTGCCGGCGCTTCCATCGCCGAGTGGCTGGCCGCCGCGGAGTACCTCCTCGCCCGCGGCAACGACCAAGTCGTCCTCTGCGAACGCGGCATCCGCACCTTTGAGACCTATACCCGCAACACCCTCGACATCAGCGCCGTTGCCGCTGCCAAGGAACTGGTGCACCTGCCCGTGCTGGTGGATCCCAGCCATGCCACCGGCCGCCGCTCGCTGATCGCCGCGGCCTCCCGCGCCGCCGTCGCCGCCGGCGCCGATGGCCTCTGCGTCGAAGTCCACGTCCGTCCCGAGGAGTCCATCTCCGATCGCGAGCAAGCCATTTCTCCGGATATGTTCGCCGCGCTTATGTCCAGCCTCCGCCCCCTCGTCGCCGCCTGCGGCCGCGCTCTGGCGCCGGCTTCGGCCCGCGCCGCCGCGCCGCCGCCGCCCGCACTCGCCCCCGCGCCCGATGCAGCCCGCCATGCCGCCTCCGGCGCTTCGCCCGACTTGGCGCGTGACGCCGCGCTCGCTCCCGCGCTGGCCGCGCCGGCGCTTCCCTAGCCGGCGGAAGCGCCGGCCGGGCGCGGGTGACCGCGCCCGGAGTCCCGCGCCTTTCGCCCCGGGGACAAAAAAGAGGCGCGGGGAGCCCGCGAAAGCCCCGGCGTGCTCGTGGCCGAAGAACAAGGCCGCGGCCCGCCCCCGGTAGAGGAAGCGGCGCGCCCCGCCGCAGGCGGGGTCGGGGTCCGCGCCCATCTAAGGTTAAGCCGCGCCCTACCGGCGGTACAGAATGATACAATCGCCGCCGTTATGTCCGCCACATTCGCCCGGTCCCGCCTGCTTCCCGCCCTGTTGTTGGCCGCACTGCTGGGGCTCCCGGCCGCGGCCCAGACGCAAACCATCTCGCTTATCAAGGTTACCGGCTCCCGGCATTTCACCGCTCAAGCCATCGTGCAAGCCAGCGGCCTCCGCGTCGGCGGGCCGTTTTCCCCGGCGCTGGCCCGCCAGGCGGTGAATCGTCTCACCGCCACCGGCGCCTTCGCCCACATCTCCTATACCTTCTTTCCTGCCGGCGCCGGCGTCGGCATCCAGATGACGCTGCAAGACGCGGCGCATTTCGCGCCGGCCGAGTTCGATAACTTCGTCTGGTTCACTCCCGCCCAACTGAACGCCGCCCTCGAAAAGGCGATCCCCCTGTATCACGGCCAGCTCCCGGCCTACGGCGGCGGGCTTGCCGATCAAATCGTGCGGCGCTTGCAAGCTCTGCTGGCCCGCCGCGGCATCCACGCCACCGTCCAGTACCTCACCAGCGTTGGCGGCGCTGGCCGCGGGCCGGAGGTCCAGTTCTCCATCGTCGGTCTGCGCATCCCCGTGGCCGCCATCACCTTCCCCGGCGCCGCCGCCGCCCTGCAACCGCGGCTTGCAGCCACCGTCCGCTCGGAACTGGGCAGCAATTTTTCCTGGGAAGTGGCTCAGGGTTGGACCCAAGGCCCCAGCCGCGCGGTGTATCTCCGCCGTGGCTATCTCGCCGTCCAACTCGGCCCGCCGCGCGTCACGCTAGCGCCCGGCGCGGCGCCGCGGGTGGATGTGGCCCTGCCGGTTCGTCCCGGCCCGGTGTATCACCTCGCCTCGGCCCTCGCCTTTCCGCCGCTGCCCCAGCTTCCGCCCGCCGCGGTCGCCAAGCGTTTTGCCGCGGCCGTGCCCGCCACCGACCGCCAGCCCGGCGCGGTCGCCAACCCCGTCGCCTTGCAGCGCGGCGTGGCCGCCATCGTCCACCTCTACCACCTGCACGGATATTATTCCGCCCATGCCGCCCTCCGCCCCCACTTGCAAAAGGCGCAAGCCCTGGTCACCTACGGCTTGGCCGCCGCACCGGGCCCGCGGTACGCAATGGGCAAGTTGGTGCTCGAAGGCTGGCCGCAATCCATTACCCAACGGCTGCGCCGCCTCTGGAAGCTGGCCCCCGGCCAGCCCTATAGCGGAATCTACCTGCGGCATTTTCTCGTTACGGCCATTACCGCCATTCGCGCCCAGGCGGTGTTCACGGTGACCGCCGATCCGCGGACGCTCACCGTGGACGTGGCCATCCGCCCCGGCGCCTAATCCAACGCCCTGATCCAACGCCCCCGCGTCCGTTCCGCCCCCGCCCCCCTGCGGCTTGCCCCTGTAGCCCCGCCGCTCGGCGCTAGACTTGACGCATGGGAAAAGGCCACAATCCCCCCCCCGCCGCGCGTTTTCCACGACGCCGGAACTCCCAGGAAAGGGGCCGCCACCCCCACCCCCGGCTCCCGACCGCGTTCGCAAGGGAACCTAGACCAGTTTGTGCGCCAGCCACCCTAGGCTGAAAAGAATGATCGGCAGCGCGGGCAGCAAGACCCAGTAGCCGATAACAATGCACCGGCTTTTGCGAAGGTTCTTCCGGCGGTTCGCCACCAGGCGACGAATTGTCGCCTCAGTAGCCTCTCGGCGCAGATAGGCGAGCCCGCCGGGCCCGGGCCCAAAATATTCCCTTGCCTGCTCCAGCCACCTCGCCAGTTCGTCCGGCAGCGGCGCAAAATCGTAGGGCAGAGGGAACAGCGCGCCTAGGGTAAGCAGCCCGGAAGCGGCAACTAAGGCCAACGCGGCAATCTGGAATGCCGGAACCAAACGCCGCCCCACGGCGACAGCAGCAACGCTCCGTCCACCGCCGCAAGGAAGGTGACCACGGCAAGCCATATGTTGGCCTTCACGTCGAGCGAGTCGCTGAGTGCAAGCTCGATTTGGTCCCGGCGCTCCGCCGCCGCCGAAAGCCACGCCAGTTCGTCGTCCGTCACAACCGGAATCGTACGTCGCGCGGCGGCGTTTTACTAGCCCTCAGTACCTTGCCAGCCGCCGCAGCGCCGCCTTCAGCCCCTCCGCTGACGGCAGAAACGCCGCCTCCAGCGGCGGTGAAAACGGCACCGGCGTATCCGCCGATGTCAGCCGCAGAATCGGCGCGTCCAGGTCGTCGAACGCTTCTTCTTGCAGGATCGCGGTGATCTCTCCGGCGATCCCGCCGGTGCGCGTGTCCTCATGCAGGATCAGCACCTTGTTCGTCTTTTTCGCCGTGGCCACGATCCCCCCCCGGTCCAGCGGCGCCAGCGTCCGCAGATCCAGCACCTCGGCGTCCACGCCTTCCGCCGCCAGCGCCTGCGCCGTTTCCAGCGCCAGCTGCACCATCGCGCCGTAGGTGATCACGGATAGATCCCGTCCCGGCCGCGCCACGGCCGCCACCCCCAGCGGGATCGCCGGCCCATCTTCCGCGATTTCCTCCTTCACCCGCCGGTACAGGAACTTGTGCTCCAAGAACAGCACCGGGTTGTTATCCCGAATGGCGCTCTTCAGCAATCCATAGGCATCCCGCGCCGTCGCCGGTTCGACCACTTTCAATCCCGGCGTGTGGGCGAAATACATCTCCGGGTTTTGCGAGTGGAACGGCCCGCCGTGCACTCCGCCGCCCACCGGTCCGCGGATCACCATCGGCACCGGCGCGCCCCAGCGGTAATGGCTCTTGGCCGCGAAGTTGGTGATCTGGTTGAAGCAGCAGGCGATGAAGTCCATGAACTGCATCTCCACCACGGGCCGCATGCCGGTATAGGCCGCGCCGATCGCCGCGCCGACGATCGCCGACTCCGCCAGCGGCGTGTCCACCACCCGCGCCGGCCCAAACTCGTCCACCAGTCCCGCCGTCGCCTTGAACGCCCCGCCGTAGATGCCGATGTCCTCGCCCAGCAGGAACACCGCCGGGTCGCGGCGCATCTCCTCGGCCAGCGCCTGCCGGATCGCGTCAACGTAAGTGAGGAGCATCGCCTTCCACCGCCGTCAAGTGTGCACCGCCATTCGCCGCTGCCAGCGCCGGCGCCGCCGCTTCGAACCGCGGCTGCACCGCATGACAGCCCGGCTCGCAGTACACGCCGCTCAATGCCGTGTTCCCATCCGGCATCGGGCTGGCCTCCGCCGCCGCCCGTTCCGCCAGCATGAATTGTTCTACCTCCGCCACCAGCCGCTGCTGCGCCTCCGCCGTCAGCCAGCCCTTCTGGCGCAAATACTGCTCGAACCGCAGAATCGGATCCCGCCGCCGCCAAAACTCCAACAGCTCCGGCGGCACATAAGCGGCGGCATCGTGAATGGCGTGCCCCTTCATCCGCATCAGCTTGCTTTCGATCAGCGTCGGCCCGCCGCCGCCATGCGCCCGTTCCACCGCCCCGCGGCAGGCGTCGTAGACCTGGAGCACGTCGGTTCCGTCCACCACCACCGCCGGAATGCCGTAGCCCCGCGCCCGCAGCGCCAAATCCGCCACCTTGGTCTGTTCGTTCAGCGGCGTCGAATACGCCCACAGGTTGTTTTCCACCACTAGCACCAGGCCCAGGTTCTGCACCGCCGCGAAGTTGACCGCCTCATGGAACACGCCGGTGCTCTGGCCGCCGTCGCCGATCCAGGTCATGGCCGCCACGTTGCGTCCTTGCAGCCGCTCCCCCATGCAGATCCCGCCCATCACCGGGATCAGGTCGCCCAGCATCGAGATCGGCGAAATCATCCGCCGCGGCCCCAAATCCCCATAATGCGAGGTGCCGTCCCGCCCGCCGGTCGGCGAGCCGGCCTTGGCCATGTACTGCATCATCACGTCCCGCGGCGCGAAGCCCCGCACCAGCAAACTTCCCTGGTTGCGGATCATCGGCGCCATCCAGTCAGTCGCATCCAAGGCGTAGGCGGAGGCCACCGAGTTGCCTTCCTGCCCCAGCCCGAAATACACGCCGCCGACCACCTGCCCCTGCTTGTACAGGTTTTCCAGCTGCTGTTCCATGATCCGGTTCATCAGCAGGAAGCGGTAGATCTCCAGGCACTGCGCCCGGTCCAGGCTTCCCGATTCCCGCAGCGGCGGCGGATCGGTAATCTCCCCGGACCATTCGTAAACCACCTTGCCCTCGCGCCGGGTCCGGCGAATCGTGAAGGCGTGCCGCTCCAGGCGGAGATCCTCAAACCACTCGCGCTCGGAGTTCGCGCCGCGGTCGGCGGCAGTCAGTTCAGGCGACGGTGTCATGGTGAGCCGTGGCGCCGCCCCGCGCGCCAGGTTCTCCCTGCCGGCCGCGCAGCGCCTGTAGCGAGGATACCTCCGCCGTGGCCCGTCCCAGCACGCAGCCGAACTGCCAGGCGACCGCCGCGCGCACCCGCGCCATCTCCACCGGCCGTCCCAGCTCCTGCCGCAACGACGTCACCCCCTGTCCCGCCAGCCCGCAGGGGACGATCAGCCGCGTGAACAATCCCAAATCCGGCGCCACGTTCAGCGCAAAGCCATGGCTGGTAACGCCACGGGAAACGTGAATGCCCATCGCCACCAGCTTGCGCGCCGGCGGCCCGGCGATCCACACCCCGGTCATGCCCGGCTGGCGGGTCGCCTCCAGCCCAAACCCCGCCGCTACGCGGATATGCACTTCCTCCAGCGCCCGCATATACGCCACCGGCCCCATGCCCAGCTGCCGCAGGTCCAGGATCGGATAGCCCACCAGCTGTCCCGGCCCGTGATAGGTGACGTCGCCCCCGCGGTCGCAGACCGCCAGCTCCACCCCTTGCCGGCGCAGTTCCTCCGCGCTGGCCAACACATGTTGGGCTTTCGCGTTGCGCCCCAGCGTCACCACCGGCGGATGCTCCAGCAGCAGCAGCACGTCGCCGATCTCGCCCGCCCGCCGCCGCGCCACCAGCTCCCGCTGCAGGGCCTCGGCGTCGGCATAGCCGACGGCGCCCAAATTGACCACCGCGATCGCCATCCCGCCCGCCTATGGCTCCCCGGCGGCGGCGAATGCCGCGACCAGCGCGCGCAGCAGACGCTCCAGCCCGTTCATCGCTTCCCGGGCCAAACGCGGCTCGCCAACGCCTCGCCCCATGTTCTCCGCGCCAATTCTTGCCGCGCGCGCTGCAAATCCCATTCCGGATGCCACCGCCGCAGGCCCGCGATCGCCAAATCCTGCGCCGCTTGGCTCATCTCCAAGGCTGCGCGCAGCCGCCCTTCCGGCCCCAGACGCCGCAGCGCCTCCTGCTGCATCCGCGCCGCCTCCGGTGTCGTGTCCCGCTCCGTCACGGCTTCAACATAGCACGCGTAAATCGAGGGGCGTCTCGCGAAGGGCCCGAGCGCCAGGGGGCCTTTCGCGGGGGTCGCGCCGTTGGCTCGGGGGCCACGCCGGCCCACGCCCGTCATTCGCTGCCGGCTTTCGGCCGCTGCCAGCACTCGGCTTTCCGTCGCGGGGCCCTAGGCGTTGCGCCTCAGGCGTTGATCGTCAGCCCGTAGACCGAATTCGCCGCGTCCAGCACCGCTTCATACAGCGTCGGATGGGCGTGCACCGTGCCCATGATTTCATCCGCGGCGACGTTCAACTGCATGCCCAGCACCGCCTCCGAAATCAGCTCCGTCACCATCGGCCCGATCATGTGCACGCCCAGCACCGTGCCGTCTTTTTCGTCGGCCAGAATCTTGATGAAGCCTTCATGCGAGCCCAAGATCGTCGCCTTGGAATTGCCCACGAACGGGAACTTGCCGACCTTGTATTTCAACCCCTTCTGCTTGGCGGCTTGTTCCGTCAGCCCCACGCTCGCCACCTGCGGCTCGCAGAACGTCACGCCGGGAATCTTGCCATAATCCACCGGGTCCACCGCGCGGCCGGCGATATGCGCCACCGCCACCATCCCCTCGGCCGAGGCCACGTGCGCCAGCTGCGGCGTGCCGAAGACCACGTCGCCGATGGCGTAAACGCCGGGCTCGCCGGTGCGCATATAGCCGTCGGTTTTGATGAAGCCGCGCTCCATCTGCACCCCGCTGCCCTCCAAGTTCAACCCCTCGGTGATGGGCCGCCGGCCTACCGCCACCAGCACCGCGTCCGCCTCCAGCACCTGGTCCTGCCCGCCCGCGTTGGTGAAGGCGACCTTCACGCCCGCCGCGGTTTTCTCGATTCCGGCCACGCGTGCGCCGGTTTCCACGCCGATTTTCTGCTTGCGGTACGCCTTCTCCAGTTCCCGCGCGATTTCCTCGTCTTCCACCGGCACCAGCCGCGGCAGCATTTCGATGATGGTCACCGCTTCGGTCCCGAAGCGCTTGAAGATGGATGCGAACTCCACTCCCACCGCCCCGGCGCCGATGATCACCAGTCGCTTCGGCACCGCGCCCAGCTTCAATATCTCGACGTTCGTTAGGATGCGGTCGTCCGCCGTCATTCCCGGCAGCATCCGCGCGGTTGAGCCGGTGGCCCAAATGATGTTCTTGGCCCGGACCGTCTGCTTCCCGCCGTTGGCGGCCACTTCCAGCCGTCCCGGTCCGGCCCACCGCGCCACGCCCTGCATCCATTGCACTTTGTTCTTGCGGAACAGGAACTCAATGCCTTTGGCATGCTTGGCGACGATCTGGTCCTTGCGCGCTTGCACCTGTCCCCAGTTGAGCGCGAACGGCCCCGCATCCACTCCCATTTCCTTGGCGTTGCGGAAGGTGTCCAGCACCTCGGCGTTGTGCAAAAACGCCTTGGTGGGGATGCAGCCAACGTGCAGGCAGGTGCCGCCCAGCTTGGGGTCTTTTTCAATGCACAGCGTGGACAGTCCGTACTGCGCCGCCCGAATCGCCGCCCAATAGCCGCCCGGGCCGCTACCCACCACTACAACATCAAATTCCTGATTGAGATCCGCCATTTCGTTAGTTCGCCTTTGGGACCACCATTCATTGTAAACGGCGGCACTATTAGCGGCCCCGGCCCGCCGTCCAGGCGCGGCCACCGCCGCCGATCGCACCTCCCGATACAATAGTGAGCAATGGATTTAGTGCAAATCACCCCGCCCAACCCCGCCGGCCCGAGGCCGGAATGGCTGCGCGTGCGGGCGCCGGGCGGAGAGAACTTCCAGCACCTGAAGAGCCTGGCCCGCGGCTTGGGACTGCACACCGTCTGCGAGTCCGCCCATTGTCCCAACATCGGCGAGTGCTGGCATCACCGCACCGCCACGTTCATGCTGCTGGGCGAAATCTGTACCCGCCGCTGCGGTTTCTGCGCCGTGCCCAAGGGCCGCCCCAAGGCCATTGACTACGAAGAACCCCGCCGCGTGGCCGAAGCGGTGCGTACTTTGGGCCTGCGCCACGCCGTGGTTACCTCCGTCAACCGCGACGACGACAACTTGGGCGGCGCCCGCGTCTTCGCCGCCACCATCCACGCCATTCGCGAGCTGGCGCCGGATTGCGCCGTCGAGGTTCTGATCCCCGACTTCAAGGGCAGCGAGGAAGCGCTGCGCATTGTTCTGGCCGCGGCTCCCCGCATCCTTAACCACAACACGGAGACGGTCCCCAGCCTCTACCGCTTCGTCCGTCCCGGCGCGCGCTTTTCCCGTTCGGTGGAATTGCTGCGCAACGTCAAGCGTATCGCCCCACACATGATCACCAAGACGGGGCTCATGCTCGGCCTGGGCGAAAGCCAGAGCGAGCTGCTGTCCACGCTGCAAACTTTGCAAGCCACCGGCTGCGACATTTTGACTTTAGGCCAATATCTGCGGCCATCGCGGGATC
>JAKAUF010000291.1 GCA_021827785.1 Acidobacteriota bacterium
GGCTACGCCGTCCCGGGCGCATCCGCAGCGGCAAAATCTCATGGTAGGCGCCGTACAGCGCCGGCCGGATCAGCTCGGTGAATCCGGCGTCGAGAATGACGAAGCGCAAACCGCCGTTGTGCTTGATGTAGAGCACCTGGGACAGCAGTACGCCGGCGGCGGCGAAGAGGGAGCGGCCCGGTTCCAAGATCAGCCGCATCCCCGCGGCATCCTTCCCCAGCGCGGCCAGCACGGCGCGGGCGTAGGCGGCCGGCGACGGCGCGCGTTCGCCGGGACGGTAGGCGATGCCCAGCCCGCCGCCGATGTCCAGCGCCTCCAGGGCGCAGCCCGCCGCGCGCACCTCGGCGGCGAAACGTCCCAGCCGCCGCACCGCCGCGGCGAAGGGCGCCGGATCCAGAATCTGCGAGCCGATATGCACGCTCGCCGCCGTGGCCCGCACCCAGCGATGCCCGGCGTATTGCCGGTACAGCGCCAGCGCCTCGGCGGGCGCGACGCCGAACTTATGCCCGCGGCGGCCGGTGGCGATATGGCGGTGCGTGGGCGCGGCGACGTCGGGGTTGACGCGCAGGCCAAACGGGGCGACGCGGCGCAGCCGCCGCGCCCGTTCCGCCAGCAGCGCCAGCTCCGGCGCCGATTCCACGTTGAACAAGCCGATGCCGGCGCGCAGCGCCGCGTCCATTTCGCCGGCGGTTTTCCCCACGCCGGAAAACACCACCCGCCGCGGCTCGCCGCCCGCCGCCAGGACCTGCGCCAGTTCCCCGCCGCTGACGATGTCGAAGCCGGAACCCGCGCGCGCCAGCGCGGCCAGCACCGCGCGGTTGGCGTTGGCCTTCACCGCCGCGCAGATCTGGTGCGGCACGCGGGCGAAGGCCCGCTCATAGGCGCCGTAGGCGGCCAGCACGGCGTCCAGGTCATAGACGAACAGCGGCGTGCCGAAGCGCCGCGCCAGTGCGGCCAGCGGCTTGGCGCCGCGGGCAAGCTGGCCGCGGCGGTAGGCGAAGGGACGGGACATGGGGTTCAGGAGACCGGGAAACGGCGGGCGGCCCTCAGCGCGCCTTCAGCACCACCACGGTGCGGTCGTCGCCCGGCGCGGCGCCGGCGGCGAAGCGGTCCAGGTCGGCGAAGATGGCGGCCAAAATCTCTTCCGCCGGGCGGCTGCGCTCGGCCCGCAGCACCGCCTCCAGCCGCTGCCGCCCGTATTCCTCGCCCGCGGGGTTGAAGCCCTCGGTCACGCCGTCGCTGGCCAGCACCAGGACGTCGCCCGGCGCCAGGATCAGCTCGGCTTCTTCATACTGCTGCCCGGGCAGCATGCCCAGCGGCAAGCCCGCCGCCTTCACCTGCTGACAGCCCGCCGCCGTCGCCACCACGGGAAACGGCAGCCCGCTGTTGGCCAGCAGAATGCGCCGGTTGCGCTCATGCCACAGCACCACCAGCAGAGTCACGAACTGGGCTTCGATTTTGCGCTGGAGCAGGGCGTTGTTGGCCGCCGTCAGCAGCGCGCCGGGCCCGGGATGATGGCTGGCCTGGGTGCGCAGAATGCCGCTCGCCACCGCGCCATACAGCGCCGCGCCGGCGCCCTTGCCGCTGACGTCGCCCACCGCCACCGCCCAGCGCTGCCCGCTGTAGGGCAAAAAATCGTAGAGGTCGCCGCCCAGCTCGTGCGCCGGCTCCGAGCGCGCCGCGATCTCCAGCCGCGGCAGCTGCGGCGCCGCCGGCGGCAGCAAGTGGCGCTGCATTTCCCGCGCGATGCGCAGGTCGCGGTCCATGCGCCGCTCCGCCCGCGCCACCCGCTCGTACAGCCGCGCGTTGACGATGGCGATCGCCATCTGCGCCGCCAGCGTGGCCAGCGTGCGCGCGTGCCGCTCGTTGAAGTACCCCTTGCGGGGATGCTCCAGGTCCAGCACGCCCAGCACCCGGTCCTGGTACACCAGCGGCACGGCCAGCTCCGACCGCACGCCGGGGTTGATGGCGATGTAGCGCGGGTCTTCATGCACGTCGCGCACCACCACCGGCTCGCGGCTCTGGAAGGCGGCGCCAGTGACGCCCTCATGCACCGGCACGTTGCGCTTGATCTGGATGTGCTCGCCGCGCTTCACCGACAGCCGGTGCTCCAACTGGTCGCCCGCGGCGTTCACCAGCAGCACGCTGAACAGGTCGTAATCAATCACCCGCCGCACCATCTCCGCCGTCCGCGTCAGCAGCTCGTCCAGCGAGAGGATCGAGGTCATCTCCCGGCTGATGTCGTTCAGCAGCGCCAGCGTGCGCTCCCGCGTGACGGCGTTGCGGTACAGCTTGGCGTTTTCGATGGCGTGGGAGATGCGCGCCGCGATCAGCTCCAGGGCGTGGCGGTGCGCCGGCGTGAAGGCTCCGCCTTGCAGCGACTGGATGTCAATGACACCGATCGCCTGCCCGTGCCAGACGATCGGCACCGCCAGCTCCGACCGCACCCCCGGCAGCGCGTGGATGTACCGCGGATCGGCGCTGGTGTCGTTGACCAACTGCGTTTGCAGCGTCGCCGCCGCCGCGCCGGTGATGCCGGCGCCGATCCTGACCCGCACCGCCTCCACTACCTCCGGCATGTGCCCCACCGCGAAGCGGATGCGCATGTCCTGGCTGCGCTCGTTGACCAGCAGGATGGCGAAGATCTCGTACTCAATCACCCGCCGCACGCTGGCCGCTATCCGCCCCAGCACCTGGTCCAGGTCCAGCGTCGAGGTGACCTCGGCGCTGACCTCCAGCAGCAGTTCGGTCAGCGCCGCGTCCATCCGCACCGACGCCGACGCCGCCTCGGCGGCCTGGCCGTTGCGTTCCGCGGTTTCCGTTTTCGCCTCGGCTTCCCGGCTCATAGCGCAAACACCCCCGCCAGGGCGCCCGCCGGAGCGGACACGCCATACCCGGCCGCGCCCACGCCACGCACCGCCACGGCGTCGGCGCCCCGGCCGCGGGCCCATGCCAGCATGGCGGGCAGCGCGGCCGGACCGCCCGCGGCGGGCAGCAACAATTTCAGCCGCGCGCCGGCGTCGTGGCAGAGCGCCGCGGCGGCGGCGATTTCGGCGCCGTAGGCGGCGGACAGGTCCGCGCCGCCACCCTCCAGCGGCCAGGCGATTTCATCCGCGCCCAACCGCAGGCATTCGCCGGCATCAAACAGCTTGGTCGTCGCTAGCGCTCCCGGGCCGGCGATCCTCGCGGCGACCCGCACCGGCGTGGGGCGCAGCACGGCCACCGCGGCGGCTAGGTGCACCGGGGGCACTTGCAGCAGCGAGCAGCCCGCGCCGCCGATCACCGCCAGGACGGCGTGCAAATCCTCGGCGCCGGCATCATCCTCCAGCCACCATTCGCTCTCCGCCCCGCCGCCCGGCTCAATTTCCCCGGCCTGGCTGGGCTGGCCGGTCCGGCCCATGTGTCCGTACCGGGCTGACGGCGCGCGGAACGCCCACGCGCTCGGCGCCGCCGCGCCCGCGCCTGCGCCCGCGCCCACACCAGCGCCGACGCCGGCGCCGATCATCGCTAAATTGCCCCGAATCACGCCCAACCAGTTTACCGGAGGCAAGTTCCCCCCGCCGCCGCGGCGGGTCGTCCCGCCTGCTCATCCGCAGGCATATGTTTGGAGCACAATAGAGGGGCGGCGAAGGCGCCTGCGATGATCATCTCTCGCATTTCACTGAAAAACTGGCGGAACTTCCGCAATGTGGATACGCCGCTTGGTGGCAGGGCCTTCCTGGTCGGGCCAAACGCCTCCGGTAAGTCCAACTTCCTAGACGCAATCAAGTTCCTGCGGGACCTGGCGCGTTCCGGTGGTGGGCTACAGAAGGCCGTGCTCGACCGGGGAGGGCTGTCCAAAATTCGCTGTCTCGCGGCCCGCGCGCACCCGGACGTCGAGATCGGGATTGAACTCTCCGAGCCCAACGGTACGGAGGGATCGCCCGCTGAGTGGGGTTACGCGGTCGGAATCCGTCAGCAGACCCGCGGCCACCGGCAGCCGCTGTTGAAATACGAGAAGGTCTGGCGGCGGGGGGAACTGATTCTCGACCGCCCAGACGGCAATGACAAGGCGGACGAGCTGTTGCTCACGCAGACTCACCTGGAGCAGATCAACGCGAACCGAGACTTCCGGCCTGTCGCCGGGTTCCTGCAATCCGTGCTCTACCTGCACCTTGTCCCCCAATTAGTGCGGAACCCCGAGGCATTCGTGCCCGGCCAGGCGGCCCTTTCCGACCCGTTCGGAAGAAATTTCCTGGAGCGTGTGATGGGTACTCCCGAAAAGACCCGCAAATCTCGTCTCCGGCGGATCGAGGAAGCATTGCGGCTCGCTGTCCCACAATTCCACGGCTTGAACGCCGTGAAGGATGAGGCTGGCACGCCCCACCTTGAGACGATCTACGAGCATTGGCGGCCGGACGGCGCCCGCCAGCGGGAGGACCAGTTCTCCGACGGCACCCTGCGCCTTATCGGGCTCCTGTGGTCACTGCAAGAGGGTGAGGCGCCGCTCCTGCTCGAGGAACCAGAGCTCTCGCTCAACCCGGCGATTGTCCGGCAGCTCCCTGGGGTGATTCACCAACTCCAGAAAGTACGCGGCGGACGACAGGTGATACTCAGCACGCACAGCTCGGAGCTACTCAACACTCGAAGTATCGGTGGGCATGAGGTGCTGATGCTGATCCCAGAAAAGGAGGGCACTGACGTGAAATTGGCGAGTTCGATAGCCGACGTTCGGCTGCTGCTGGAGGGCGGGATGCCGATCGGGGACGCAGTCCTACCGCGGACCGAGCCGCCGCAGGCCAGCCAATTGTCGCTATCCCTGTCCGCGTGATTCCGGCGAACGCAGTCGTCGAGGACCTGCTGAGTGAGATTGTCCTCCGCCGCTTGGCAGAACACCGGTTCGCCATAGGGGCCGTCTACGGGCGCGAAGGCGTAGGCTACATCGCGAAGCGAATTGGAGCTTTCAACCACGCAGCGCGTAGCGGGCCGTGGATCGTTCTCGCCGACCTCGACAGCAATCCGTGCGCGCCCGGCCTGATCGGCCGTTGGCTGCCCAACGGCCCGCACCCCAACTTGATCCTGCGCATCGCCGTTCGCGAGGTGGAAGCATGGCTCCTTGCCGACGCGGCAGCGTTCGCCCAGACCCTCGGGATCCCGGCCCATCTCGTCCCTGTCCAGCCGGAGAACCTCCCGGACCCCAAGCGGACGCTGGTTGACACCTGCCGCCGCTCCAGGCGGTCGGAATTAAAGCGGGACGTGCTTCCCCGCCACCCATCCGACGCGCAGGGGCCGGGCTACAACTCCCGCATTGGCCAGTTCGTGCAAAGCGCCTGGCGCCCGGAAGCCGCACGTGCTGCCGCGCCCAGCCTAGATCGCGCGATGAGGGCCATCGAGTCTTTCGAGTGGCGCTAGCTCGACGCCGCGCCCCCCTCCACCGAACCGGCGAGCCCGCCGGATGGGCGCGTCCAGTTCGCCCCTAGCCGGGAGGCCGAGCCGCTCCGACCTCTACCCCGCGCAACCCGCCGGCCAGAGCTTAACCCGCCGGTTGCGCGGGTCCGTCTCCCAGCGCTTGGCGCAGCGCTTCCAGGGCCAGGGTGGTGCTCCAGCGC
>JAKAUF010000155.1 GCA_021827785.1 Acidobacteriota bacterium
TGCGCTGGCTGCTGTGCTATGAGGAGCACGGCGCGGGGCGGGTGCACCTGCAAAAAGCCGCGCCGAAGCATTGGTTCGCCGCGGGCCAAATGATCCGCGTCGAGAACTGCCCGACGCGCTATGGCGCCGTCGGCTGGAGCACCGTGGCCGAGAGCGGTCCCGGAGGCCAGCCGCAGTGGCGGATCGAGTTGCATTTGCCTCCCAGCGGCGGCAGCGACGATTGGGCGGGCGGTATTTGGCTGCACATTCATCCTCCCAATGGCGCGGCGCTGAAGACAACGACGCTGGGCCGGGTAGCGGGGCAGGTGGTTGAGCTAGGCGCGCGCGAGATTGCCGGCCAGCGGCGCCTGCAATTCGTAGTGGCGTGACCTTAGCAGTTGGCAGGCGCCGGCGGCCGCCGTCCGCGCCGGCGCGTGCCCCGGAGCCGTAGCGATTCGATCGGACGCGAAATGTAGGCGGGCTCCCGCTGGCGCGGTCGACCGCCCCGCAGTTTGGGCGAAGGCGCCTGGGCGAGGCGGGACTGTGGCACGTGGGCGGGGCGTGGCTGGCGTGGAACGCCCCGGGGTCGCCCAGTGGTGACCTGGGGCGCGTCGGCCGCCGCGGTACGGCGCGCCCACCTCCGCCGGTCGGTGCGCGCGTCAGCGGCTCCGGCCCGCGTTTTTCTCTCCCGAGGTTCGGCCCTCCGCGTACCAAATCGGCTGGTGCCTAAATTCCTCTGCTGGCACCCATGGCCCTGAGCCGCGGTAGCGGGTTCCTCGCGCCCCGGTACCCGGGGATCAGCTTTATTATTGACTTTACCGCGGCCAGGGTCCCCTCATCCCGGAACCAGTTGCGGTGGCGAAAGTCGGGGGCGCTCGCCGCGTTGTCGTACGCCTGCATAAGAGCGTTCGATCCGGCAGTGTACAGGTCAGCTAGGCACTCCTTGGTAGTGCCGCGGGACTCGTCGAGCCACTGCGGCCTTGAGAGTGCACGCAGGTCAGCCTCCATCCCCCCGCTTTCCCCGTTGTAGGCGAGCCGGAGCAACTCGGCCACAGCGAAATATGCCATCCAGCGCCGCTCGAGGCCCGCATGCAGGCTCTCCTCGTCGCCCAATTGTTCCTTCTGCTCTTCCCAGAGGCCCTTGGTGTACTCGCAGATGAAATAGGTCCCGGCCAGAACCTCGAAATCTCCGTCGCTAAGCTGCGAGACGGGCTCGCCGAAGACGCGGACGTAACCGCCTTTTGGACTCACGTCGAACAGGTACTTGGTGCCGCCCCACATGTCGTTGGGGCCGAACCGGAAGGCGTGGATGGTTTTTGCGAAGTCCTCCAGCCCCACGGCGATCCTTTCCGGGTGGGACTCGCGGCTTCGCTTGTTCTTGTACCAGTACCTTTTGCCGTTTCTGGTGACGGAGGCGAACCTCCGCGCCAGGTCCTTCTGCACAGGGTCGTTGCTGCGGAAATCCGAAATCTTGATTGCGTTCTGGGTGTTGTTGTAGCGGGTAATGTCCGAAAGGAACTCGCTATCCTTCCCGAGGGAGAACGTGCTGACCCGGAACAGCACTCGCGCCTCGCTCAGGGCGCGGTTCTTCGACTTTGCCTCGGCCTTTCTCAGCGAGCGAACGGTCTGGGCGCCATTGATAATCGACAGGCGGGTGCAGGTCAATGTTGACTTCGCCCGGTCCGGCTGGACATCGGTGGCGATCGCAGACACGCCATTATTGAAGAAGGCGAACTCGTCGGGGCGGTTCAGCGCGGTCTCGACAATTCCCTTGTTCGTCGCGGTTTCGCCAACGTAGTCCCGGATGTTTAGCGAGAACAGAGCCACCTTGTGCTGGCGGTAAAGGCTTGCGAGTTCCGCGCCGCTTACCTGGCCAACGTACATTTTTCGCTTGCCCGCGTAAAAAGTGATCCACGGTTCGCCTTCGTCGCCCGGCCGGAAGGAGATCGACACGTCTTCGAGCCGGTCGTCGGCTGATAGGGCCTCGCGCAGCCGCTCGTTTAGGTCCGTCTCAGCGCAGAATTGGAGGTCGACGCGATCCTGAAGGTCGGGGAGCGCCGGCACGGCGTCGACGCCCTCAGCTACCCTAGCGTGGATGTTGTCACCCGCCTTTCCAAGCGTCAGGAAGTGCAGCTGGAAGGAGTCATTGTCCCAGTCGATGTCCGTCGCGGCCTCCGCGAGCTTCCGGTTCATCTCGAACGCACCCGAGCTGGTCGCATTGTACAGCCGTACGAGTACGTTGCAGAAATGACTGACTTGAGCGATTTCCTCATGTTTTTTGGGGGCGTGGTACTTCGACTGGATGATCAGTACGGAATCATCCTGCTTCCACAGGAAGTCGATCCCGAGGTCGTTCCGCCCGTCCACCAGGCTGTCCTCGATGTCCGCCTCGTCGCTCGGTATCGCGCCGGGCATAACCCGCGATAGCACATCGCGCACATAGTACGTCGTCATCGCTTTGGACTGGTCGACGGCGGTGAGATTGCTGAACGGTCGCCCCTGCCGCTTCTCTGTGTCCGCGACCATGTAGTCGCGGAACCACGCCTTCTTTTCGGGTGTGCCCATAAACGGCTTTCCTCGCTGCAAAAGATGCCGGTTGCACTTCCTGTCCGGGGTGCTCGCGCCGCCGCGCCGGAACCGCTGTGCGTCAGGATTGTACCGCGCAGGTGGCGCGGATGCCACCGGGGCCCCGTTCGCCGCGCGCGGCGCGGGTGGGCTGCCTCTCCGGGGCCCGCCCAGCGGCGTCCCGCCGCCTGCGGTGCAGTGCGGCGGGCGGGTTGGCTGGGTGGGCCCTGCATTGGTTCGCCGCGGGCCAGACGATCCGGGTGGAGAACTGCCCGACACGCTATGGCGCCATCGGCTGGAGCACCGTGGCCGAGAGCGGGCCAGGGGGCGAGCCGCGGTGGCGGGTGGAGCTGGATCTGCCTCCCAGCGGCGGCAGCAGCGATTGGGCGGGCGGCATTTGGCTGCACATCCATCCTCCAAATGGCGCGGCGCTGAAGACAACGACGCTGGGCCGCGTGGCGGGGCAGGTGGTGGAGTTGGGCCAGCGGGAATTGGCCGGCCAGCGGCGACTGCAATTCGTGGTGGCGTGACCTTAGCAGTTGGCAGGCGCCGGCGGCGCGGCTGGGGCCGGGTTATACAACTGATTAAGAGAGCGGACCAGCGGCGGCTACGGCGGATGAATGATCCAGTTGACGCGAGCTAGAACCGGGAGTAACATTCCCGTCCAGGGAGTACGGCAATCATGAGTCTGCGGCGATTTGCGCGTGGATTGCCGGTAATCGTACTGGCAGCTTTGGCGGTGGGCGTGGGCGCTCCGGCGGCACGAGCGCAGGTTTGGTCTAGGATTACGCTGGGCGTGCAGTTCGTCGGCTTGCGGAGTCAGAAACCGCAGCGGAGGTATAACGCCAGCGGCTCGAACTTCATACCCAGCAATCCGCCCCCATATTTTTACAACTTGGGCACCTGCGAATGTTTTTACTCCGGATTCGGCGCCCGGATCACGGTGCGGCTGGTTGGCCGGCTCGGGCTGGATGCGGAGTGGGACCGGTTCCCGTCGCAGGGCGCGGAAAACGCCAAGGCCCGGCTCGGGGAGGAATGGGTCGGACCCCGCTTCCGCGTTCTGGGCGGGCCGCGAGGCTGGGCGCTGTTTGGGGATGCCCGGCTGGGACAGTTGTGGATACATCCGCCGCTGTATGAGTTTGGTCCCGCCGGCGTACAGACGTTTCCTAGCACGCCGCAGGACTTTTTTGCCTGGAGCTTTGGCGGTACGCTGGAGCGGCATTTGGTAGGCGGGTTTCTGTGGCGCGCCAGCGCCGAAGACGTGGTGCTCGGCGCAGGCGGCGCCTTCACCAACGGCCCGCCGCTTCCGGGCAGCAACCTCCAGGTCTCGACGGGCGTGGCTTATCGCTTCCGCTTTGGCATCGGCGGCTGGAAACCGTAAGGCCGGCTAACCGAACGTCGCTTGGGGGCAGGGGCGCAGCGGATTGGGGGATAGCACCCGGAGCGCGCACGGGCAGGCGGAGAATTCGCCGCATTGGCGCGTCTCCGGCCCTGGACGCCGAAATGCATAGCCATCCCGTGGGCTCGACGCCGGATGCGGCGACAAAGCCGGGCCCGGGAGGAACGCATGGGTGCGACAGCGGCGGAAAGCGAGCGCGGCACAAACTCAGGGCAGGAAACCGCGAGCAAGCTGGCGATCATTATGTACAGCGGCACGGCGGATAAGTTCATTCCGCTGGGGGTGCTGGCGCAAGCTGCGGCGGCAATGAGCGTGGAAGTGAGCGTCTTCGTCACCGGCTTCGCGCTGATGGGATTCACCAAACAGCGGCACGAGCTGCCCTTCCCGCCCGAGTTCGCGGCGCTGGCGCCGGCGATGGCCCAGGGCATGCAAGCGAATCACGTCGCCGGCTGGGACGCGATGCTGCGGGAGGCGAAGGAGCTGGGAGCGAAGGTGTACGCCTGCTCGATGATGTCCAGCGTGATGGGGCTGAAGAAACAAGACTTCAATGAGCTGATTGACGATGTGGTGGGCGCCGCGGCATTTCTGAAGGACGCCGAAGGCGGGCAGACGCTGTTCATTTGAGGAGGCGGCGATGGCGGAGACGGAACCACGAACGTTGGTGGATGCGCGCGAGGAGTCGTGCCCGGGGCCGATCACCGATTTGGCCAAGGCCTACCGGCGGTCCAAGGTCGGCGACGTGATCGAATTGTGGGCGACCGACCCGGGCGTGAAGGCGGATGTGCGGGCATGGGCGGCCAAGACGCAAAACGAGGTGGTCTCGATTGAGGACCAGCCGGATAAGGTCGTGGCCGTGCTGAAGATTCATCGGAGGTGACGCCATGAAGCGCGTACTGATCATCGGCGGCGGAAGCGGGGCGACGTTCCTGGCGAACACGCTCGACCGGCGCCGGTTCGAGACCACGGTGGTAAGCGATTCGGCGCTGCATATGTTCCAGCCGGGGCTGCTGTACGTCGCGTTCAAAAACGCGCCGGCGGGAATCACGCGCGCGGAGCGCCGTCTGCTGCCGCGGCATGTGCGTTTCTTGCAGCAAGACGTGACCCACGTCAACTTGCGCGAGCACCGCGTGCGCACGCAAGCGGGCACGGAACTGACCTATGACGAGGTGGTGCTGGCGACCGGCGTTCAGACCGCCGCGGCCCGCATCCCTGGGCTGGAGGAAGTGAATGCCCAGTTCGGGGATTACCACTCCACCATCGAGCAGGCGCAAAAGGTTTGGCGGCATCTCGCCGAGGTTCGCGGCGGGACGATCGTGATCGGACAGGGGGCGGCGATTTGCAAATGCCCGCCGTCGCCGCTGGAGGGGGCGCTGTTGGCCGAGGAGTTCCTGCGCGAGCGCGGGCTGAAGAGCCGCACCAAGCTGGTTTACTTCACGCCCTATCCGCGGCCCTACGCCGCGGAAGGGATCAACGACGTCGTGGCGCCGATCCTGCGGGAGCGTGGGATCGAGGTGCGGACGTTTTTCGACCTGGACCGGGTGGACACGGCGAACCGGACGATCCATTCCATCGAAGGCGAACAGATCCCGTACGATTTGGCGTTCATCGTGCCGCCGTTCATCGGTGC
>JAKAUF010000129.1 GCA_021827785.1 Acidobacteriota bacterium
CGGCGCCTGGCCGCGGCGCAAGGCGCCGGTTCGCGCGTCGCTAGGAAGGCGAGGGCTCGCCCATGCACATCGCTAGCCGGCGGCGGATGCGGGCGCTGGCCGCGGCGCTGCTGTGCCCCGCGCTGCTATGGGGCATCAGCCGCTCGGCGCGGCTGGCGCAGAACTTCCAAACCCAGCTGCAGCGCATCGCAAACTACGCAACAACCCCTCCGCCGCACCCCGATATCGTGCTGACCGCGAGCGGCGCCGACGCCTACCTGGCCCAGGACGCCAAAATTCCGCCAGCCATCCGCCGCCTGCATCTTTCCTCGACGCCAGGCGTACTGCGGGGCCAGGCGCAAGTGGACTTCAACCAATTGCCGCACCGGGGCGCCAGCGCCTGGGCGCAGATGATTTTCAGCGGCGTGCACCAGCTATCGGTGGTGGCGCGACTGGACTCCGGCGCGGCGCCGGCCGCGAACCTCACCATCGAGCAGGTCTCGCTGGATGGCGAACGGATCCCCGACTTCCTGATTGACCTGGCGATTCACGAGTTTGTCACGCCCAAGCACCCGAGCATCCAGGGGCGCACGTTTCCGGTGCAACTGCCCGCGAACGTGCGGCGCGTCAGGCTCGGCCACGATCGCGCGATTCTCAGCTATTAGGCGAACCGGCGGAACTACCAGACGCGGCAGGCCTTGGCGCCGCGATTCATCGGCGCCTCCGGGCCGCAATGGAAGGCGCGATCGAAGGCGCCAAAATTGGAAACCACGCCATTGACGCGGAACTCGCCGGGGGAATGGGGATCCACCGTGGCCGCCAGGCGGGCATACTGCGGCCGCACGTTTTCACACCAGATCTGCCCGTAGGCGATGAAGAAGATCTGGGCCATGGTGTAGCCGTCAATTTGGTGCTGCATGGCGTCGCGGCCGAGGGTGCGGACCAAGGCGGCGTAACTAATGCGCACGCCGCCGTTATCGGCGGTATTTTCGCCCAGCGTCAGCTTGCCATTGAGGTGCACGCCCGGCACGGGGCTGAACCCGGAATACTCATTGACCAGGCACTGCGCCCGGGACTTGAAGGCCTTGGCGTCGGCGGGGGTCCACCAGTTCTTCAGGTTGCCTCTGGGTCCGAAGCGGCGGCCTTGATCGTCGAAGCCGTGCGTCATCTCGTGCCCGATCACCACCCCCATGCCGCCGAAATTGGCGGCGTCGGGAGCGCCGCCACTGAAGAACGGCGGCTGCATGATGCCGGCGGGAAAGACGATCTCATTCATATGCGGGTTGTAATACGCATTGACCGTCGGCGGGGTCATGCCCCAGGCGAGACGATTGGGCGGATGCCCAATGCGGCGCAGCCGGCGATGCACCGCGAAGGCGTCGGCATGCAGCACGTTGCCCAAAAGATCGCCGCGCCGCAGCCGCACCGAGCTGTAGTTCCGCCAGCGGCTCGGATAGCCGATCTTCTTCATCACGGCGTGGAGCTTGACCAATGCGCGGCGTTTGGTGGCCGCGCTCATCCAGGTCAGGCTCTGGATGTCGGCGGCCAAGGAGCGCTGCAAGGCGGCGACCATTTGCGTCGCACGGCGCTTGGTCGCCGGGGGAAAGTACTTTTCGACATAGAGCTGTCCCAGCGCCTCTCCGAGGTCGCGATCGGTGTACCGAACGCAGCGTTTCCACCGCGGCTGCTGCACTTTTTGGCCGGTCAGTACCCGGCCATAGAAGTCAAAACTGGCGGTCTCGATGGGCCGAGCGAGATAAGGGGCGGTGGAGTTGGCGAGGTGAAACCTGAGGTAATTCTTCCAAGCGGATAGCGGCTGGCTGCGCAGCGCGCGATTCAGGGCGGTGAAGAACTTGGGCTGGCGCACGTTGATCGAGGCGATGGCAGGAGCGCCGACAGCGCGGAAATAGACCTCCCAGTCCACCGCCGGCGCCAGGCGCTGCAACCCAGCCTGGGTCATCTTGTGATAAACGTTATGCGGATTGCGCTCCGCCGCAAGCCGCATGGAAGCACGAGCCATCGCCGTCTCCAGCGACATCACGGCGCGCGCCTCCCGCGCGGCGCGAGCCGGAGCATCGCCCAAGAGACGAAATACCTTTGCGACATAGGCGATGTATTTGGCGCGCAGGGCCCGGGCCTTGGCGCCCGTGCGCGTATAGTAGTCCCGGTTGGGCAGACCCAAACCGCCCTGCCCGGCAACGGCGATAGTCATCGCCGAGTCTTTCATATCCGGGCTGGCGCCAAAGCTGAATAATACGGGAATACCAGTTTTCTCCAAGCGGCCGGCTTCGGCAATCAGCTGGCGGCGGTTGCGGATCGCCGCAATCCGTTCCAATTGCGGCCGAATGGGCTGGAGTCCGAGGGCGTTCACCTGCTGAGTGTTCATGCACGCGGCATAGAACGTACCCACCTCCCTCTGAATGCGGCTGCCCGCGCGCCCCTTGGCCGCGGCCCGCTGCAACAAACCGCGCAGTTCGCGCTGGTTGCGATTTTCCAACCCGTTGAAGCGCCCCCAAACCGACTCGTCGGCGGGAATGGGATGGGTGGCGTTCCAGCGGCCGCAGGCGAATTGATAGAAGTTGTCGCAGGGATGGGCCGACGTATCCATGGCGGAAACGTCAATGCCAGGATGGATGGCGGTGGTCTGCGCCGATGCCGCGGCCAATAGCGCCAGCACACAGACGGGCAATAACAGCGAACGGATTCGCATCGGGACTTCCTCCTCGAGCACGCCTACAAAACGGGAATTACATCACGTTTCCGCTCGCCCGTCCAGCCGGCACCGGCGGGGCGATGGTGTGACAGGGGTCTGGCGTACCGCCGGGAACGCGAAGCCGCAACCCAGCCGCCGCCAGACGGAAGGGCCGCGGCGGGACCGGACGGCGCAACCGAGTTAGGGAATTAGGCTGGGTGGGAACCGGCGAGCATTTTCGCGATGCCGTCGGCGAGCGAACGGAGACTGAGCGGCTTCGGTATGAATGGGGCCGAGGCTCCCGCCTCCGCCATATGGGAATCGTAGCCGGTCATGAACAGGACCGGCACTTGCGGCCAGAGCTGGCGGAGCCGGGCCGCCAGCTGATGGCCATTCATTTCCGGCATGGTGATATCACTGATCACCAAATCAAAACCCGGTCCGCCGGCGGCTCCGCCGGCGCTACTGCGCTCCGCCATCGCCAGTGCCTGGCTAGGCAGGTTGGCGGTAACCACCTCATGGCCAAGATGTTTTAACATCTCGGCGGTAGTTTCCGCGACTGCTGGCTCGTCTTCCACCAACAGAATACGCGCCGGAGCTCGCTGCCCCTCCGGACGACCAGTCCGATCCGCCGGACCGCTGCCTGTCTGCACCACTCACGCCTCCCATTGCCAATCCCGCCGCTCCGCCGACGGCGGAGCCGGACGCGAGGATAGGCAGATAGATTTCAAAGCGCGCACCCTCACCGGGCGCGCTATCCACAGTAATAAAGCCGCCGTGCGCTTCGACAATACCATAGGCCACGGCGAGCCCAAGGCCACTCCCCTTCCCGGGCGCCTTGGTGGTAAAAAACGGTTCGAACAGGCGCTCGCGCACGTCCGGGGTTATGCCCTCGCCGTTATCCGCCACGGTCAACACCGCCCACTCGCGAGAGGCAGCTTCGGGGGGAGCCCCGGCCCGAACCACGCCGCGCCTGCCGTCCAATGCCAAAATGAGCTGGCCGCCTTGGGGCATCGCCTGGCCGGCGTTGACACCCAGATTCAGCAGAACCTGCTGTAACTGCGTGAGGTTGCCTTGCACCGTGAGGGGCGGCTGGCGCCGATCGCTCAGGCGCACCTCAACCGCCACGGTTTCGGGCAAGCCATGGCGCAGCATCTCCGCCGCGCTCGCGACCACGGCCTCCAGGGACAAGGGTTCGGTCGCCACCTCGCGGCCCCGGGAAAAGGCGAGCAATTGCGCCACCAGTTCCGCGGCGCGGCGGCCGGCGGCGCCAATGGCGGCGATGCGGTCGGCGGCGTCCGCCGGGAGCTGGGGGCCATGCTTGGCCTCAATCAACTCGACCTGCCCGAGAACCGTGCTGAGTAGATTGTTGAAGTCATGCGCCACGCCGGCGGTGAGAGTACCCACGGCCTGCATTTTTTGCGCCATCAGCAATTGATTCTGGAGTTCCCGCTCAGCGGTGATGTCGCAAAGCATCGCCCGCGCGCCCTGGAAGCGCCCCTCGGCATCGCGAATGGCGCGCATATAGGAGCGAAAGGAACGCACGGCGCCATCCGAGTCACAAACGCGCAGCTCGAAGTTGGGAAACGTGCCCTCCTGCTCCAGGCACGCCATCAGCGCCTGCACCGGCGGCGCCTCGTCCGGCGATTCGACCTGCGGCAGTTCGCGAAGACGGCGGCCGACAATGTCGGCGCGTTCCATGCCGAGGACGTCCATCGCCACCTGGTTGAGATCAGTGACCTGCCCGTTGCGGTCCACGGTGTGATACCACATCGGCGAGTTCTGATAAAGATCGTTGAAGTAATCCCGCCCGGCCTCCGCCAGTTCCCGTTGCTCGTCCACGGCAAACAAAATCATCGCCATGCCGCAGAAGCTCTTGCAAATCAGTGTTAGCAGGTCCACCAGCGCCCCGTTTTGCACATTGCCCCACGGCAAAGGCGCGGTGATGAACCCAAGGCCCCAAACGATAAGCGCAAGTCCGAGCACCCAGCGGGTAAGGCGGCCACCCATTTTGAGCCGCAGGGCGGCGATCCCGCCCGCGACCGGCAGGACGCCAAAGGCGATGGTTTGCGCGAGCACGTGGCTATTGGGAAAAAACCACACCCATCCGGCCAGCCCGACCGCGAAGGCTCGACCCGGCCACGTCCACGACCGCCCGGCCTGCCCGGCGCCTCTGCCGCCCGCGCCCAAGGCGCGCCAGGCCCAATCCGTGAACAACAATACCGCCAACACCAGGAGCCCGTCGGCCGCCCAACCCGTGGCGGGCATGCCGACATCGGCCCGCTGCAAAACCTGCAAGCAGAAATGCACCGACATCACCGCCCAGGCGGTCAGCCAGGCGTGATGCAACCAACGGCGTTCCGCCGAAAACGGAACGAAGGCCAACACCACCGTAATGGCGATAGCCGTAAGGGCGCCGAGCAGCGAAAGGTCAGCGGAAAAGGGCATTCAATGCCAGCGCGCAGAAAGCCTGACACACTGCCCGAAGTGTATAGCGGCGGCAGGCGATTCCGCGTTAGAAACCGCTAACGCGAGGGGGAACGATCTGGATTCACTGTCCGTTAGGCCAGCTACGGCCCCGTCTCCGGGGCCGCGTTTCGCGCCGCGCGAACGGACCAGGAACGCACAGGCTTAGGCGGATACCATCGCGCTTCCGCCTTTGCGCGCAACGAAATACGAACCCAAAACGACTGCGGCTGCGGCCGCTTGCGCCAGCAGGCACTCGGCGTCGGGAAAGACCGAGAACCACAGGCCGGCCCAGTTGGGAATCAGGTGCGCCAGCCAAGGAAGGCGGCTGGCCGGCAGCCAATGGGCGAGCTGCATTTCCTGCACTTGCTCGCCCACCATCACCAAGAACACAATCCCGAGGAGAACGCCGGTGAACACCAACATG
>JAKAUF010000042.1 GCA_021827785.1 Acidobacteriota bacterium
CTGTGATAACAACGCTGTCGTGGCCGACAGTCGTTTATACGTCGCCAGGCCAACCGCGGCATTAATTCTGGCTGCGGCGGTGGCATTACTTACCGCGGAGGTTCTGCTGCTGCGCCGCAACGGAGTCCTTCAGGCGGAGCTAGCCGCTGAGCGCCGGATTTTAATTCCGCCTGTCGGCTGGCAGCTCCCGGCGCTGCACGGTTTGGCGCCTGACGGCGCGCCCGAGGACGTCCGCTTCACCGCTGGGCATCGTACGCTGGTGATCGTCACGGACGCCGGGTGCTCCGAGTGCAGGGCTTCCCGCCCCAGCTGGGCAGCTCTCGTTTCTTCCCTACCGCGGTCGGCCCCGCGTCCCGTGGTGGTCGCGATGCATGTTGGCAGCTTCCCGATGGGTTCAGGGTGGCTGCGCGCCGCCGGGCTTGGCCGGGCAATCGTCCTCACCCATATCGGAGCGGGTGAAATGCTCGCGTCGCGGTTCCTTATGGTCCCAATCACTCTGGCGGTTTCGCCCGCCGGCAGGGCGGTGGGCGTTTGGCTGGGGAAGCTGAGCGCCGGCCAGGTTCAGGGCGTTTTGCGCGTGCTGACGACCGAGTCAAAAGTGAGGATAGCCATGTCCATGGTACGCAAGCTCGTTTCCGGGTTTAGCGCAAACACGGTCGGATTGGTCGTTGTGGGCGTATTGTTCGCAGCAGCGTTAGGCGCACGGCCCAGCGCCTTTGGCGCCTCCCCTCAGTTGCCCGGGTGCCAGGCGGTAAGTTGCAACCCGGCTAACCCCCAACCGTGCTACCAGCCGCCGAGCAGGTGCTATTGCGAAAGCCCAAATGGTGAGTACGTTTGCGGACCCCCGACGCTGTAGCTCACCGGATGCAGTTCCGCTGGCGTTCTGCCATCGCCCTCGGGGGCACGGCGCTGGGGCTGGCCGCTGGGGGTCGGTGGTTGGCTGCGCAAAGTGCGCCGCCTACCTTTAAGGTCGCCAGCACCGTCGTGCAATTGGTGCTGCGAGCAACGGGCAAATCTGGGCGGCCTGTCACTGACCTACGCCGAAGCCAGATCGAGGTATTGGACAACGGGCGCCCGGGCCGCATTGTCTCTTTCGCGCGCGCGTGGGAACGCCCAGCAGTGGCGACGCGGGCTGCGGCGGTAGGCGCGCGCGAGGTCCACGCGTCGCCCGCAGGCGCGCCGAATTCGGCGGCCGGTCCGCCGCGATATCTTGGGTTTGTCATTGACTTGACCGCTTCGCATTACGCCATCCGGCAGGCCCGCTTGGCAATCGCCAAGTTCGTTCGTTCGGGGCGTGCGCAGGGACGGCCGCTGGCGCTGTTCGCGGTGGGGGGGCAGGGGTTGATGCTGATTCCGTTCACCGCCGACCACCGCGCCTTCGCCAATCGCCTCATGCGCGTCACGCTGCGCGGCCCGCCGTGGCAGGAGGGCGAGGTGCTGCGGGAGTTGATTGACGGATTGCAGGGTTGCCACCGGTCCGCCAACCCGCGGAGCGGCATCACGGACCAGCCGATTTTTGCGCGCTCAAAAAACCGGTGCGGCAGGCCGCTAGTGCGCGGCTACGCCAACGAGGTACTGTGGCACACCAACGATGTGCTTTCGTCGCTGGTCGCGGTGGCGCGGTATTTGGGCAGCCTTCCGGGGCCGAAGACGCTAGTCTACCTAGGCCCGGGTTTCATGTTCAGCCCTGGGCGCGTGGCGACGCTGGCGTATGAAAGCGATTTAGGACCGGCGAACGACCTGCTGTTGGAGCTGGCGCCGGAGAAACCGCATCTCTGGGAGCTCGCCGACGCCGCGCTGCATGCGGACGTGACGCTGGATGGGGTGGACCCGCGCGGGCTTATCACCAATATCAACTCGCTCGACGACCGCACGCGTGTGAAGTTCTTCGGGAAGATGGGACCGCGGGTAGCGACGGAGTTCTGGACCGAGGTGAATGAAGGCGACCACGACGGGATGGCGGCGGCGGTCGCGCCCACCGGCGGGGAGGCGATCTTCCGCAGCAACGACGTCGCCGGTGAACTCGCCGCCGCCGCCGGGAGCGACAAAGGCGTCTATTACGTCTCTTATGTGCCTGCCGATCAGCGGCGGAATGGGCGGTTTCACAAGATCAAGGTGCTGACGCGCCGGGGCGTGCGCATTCGCACGCGGGCCGGGTACTACGCGCTGCGCCCCACGCGGCTGGCGGCGACCTTCTGGGCGGGCGAACCGGGCAAACAAGGGGCGGCGCCGGTCTGCGTGCGCATTCCGAACCGCGCGCTGCATTGGCATGGCGGCGGCGGGCGCCGCACGGACTTGCTGAGCGTCTGGTCGCGAATCGCCGCCGCTTCTGGCGCGATCGTCGGGTCCGACTTGTGGGCGCCGTATGTCATTCCGGGAAAGAACGGCTACGTGCGCTTGACGCTGCGCCCGCGGCTGCCGGCGGGCGGTTCCATCGTGGTGCACGTCTCCGAGGTCGCGACCGGCCGCGCGGCGGAGCTCGACGCTCCCGCTGCAAGGTTCCTTAACCGCTCCGCAGTCCCTATGGCCCCGGCCGGTGGCAGCTGTCCCCCTCCTCCCGCCGCAGGCGGCGGGTAGGCGGGAATCGCCGATCCTTGGGGCCCTGCGGAGCGGCCCAAACCCCGGGCGGAAGACTGGGGCGCAGCCCGTTGCGGCGCGACAACCCCCCCCCACCCAACCTCCCGGTCCTTTAGGCGCCCGGGGCGCCGATGGTGGCGCGACCGGGCCCGAGCACCCTGCCTGGGCCTCCTGGGCGCCCCAAAACCGACAGCGGCGGCGGCGAGTGGCACACCGCAGCGGCGGCGGCGGCGGTGCCAGCGGCGTCGCGCGGCAGCCCGCCCGCGCCATCAATCCACGCGATGAAAGCGGGAATGCGGCCCCCGGCCATTGCAAATGGCGGGGCGAGCCATTACAATTTCATAGTTTGACCGCCGGACGGCGACAAGGAGACAAGCGTGGCTCTAAAACTGACCAAACGCGAGGAGCAGGGCGTCACCGTGGTGGACGCGGCCGGACGCATCGTGCTGGGTGAGGAAACCAACATCCTGCGCGAGCGCATGAAGGAATTGCTGGCCTCCGGCGCCAAGAAGATCGTTCTCAACCTGGCCTCCGTGGACTTTATTGACAGCAGCGGCTTGGGCGCGTTGGTCGGCCTGCACAGCACCGCGCAGGCCCAAGGCGCCAAGATCCGCCTGGCCAACATCACCAAGCGCTTCCATGAGCTGTTGCAAATCACCAAGCTGCTGACCGTCTTCGACGTGTATCCCAGCGAAGGCGAGGCGATCAAGAGCTTCTCCGCCTAGCCTCGTTCCAGGCCGTCCGAATCCGGGGCCAATTTTTTCACGCCGCTGCGGCAGATTGCGGGCCGCAGCGGCGTTTTCCTTGCACCTCGTAGGCACGTGTCGCCGCCGCGAAGCGCTTCGGCGCCGGCACGTTCCTCGGCGGATAGCGGGCCGGATTGCATGCACGCCGCGGCGCCGGCGCGTTGCAGCGGTGGCCGGGGCGTGGCCTGGCATCCGCGGCCAATTGCCACGGCCGGTTGTGGTCACTTCGGCGGCTGAGCCGCCGGCGCCACCCGCACCTTGGTCCCAGCCGTCAAGCCCTTATCCACCGGCGCTACCACGGCATCACCGGCCCGCAGCGGCCCGAAGACCTCCATTCGCGCGCCATCGGTATAACCCGGGGTGACGTTCACCATGGCGATGCGCCCGCCACGAACCACTTCCACCGCATGCCCGGCGGTGCTGTCCATTACGGCATCCGATGGCACGTAGAGCGACGCCTGCGGCCGCTCGATCGGCCAGCGCACGCGCGCGAACATGCCCGGCGCCAGCACCAGCCGGGGGTTGGCGGCGTCGGCCTCGACCGGCATGGTGCGCGTCTGCGGCCGCACGCTGTGGGCGATCCGCGCCACCGCCGCGGTGAACTGCGCCCCGGGAGCGTTGGTCACCGTGAAGTTTACGCGGTTGCCGACCACCGCTCCGCCCACCTCATCCTCCGGCACGTCCACCGTCAGCCGCAGCGGATCTAGCTGCTGCAACTCGAACATCGGCGCCCCGCCCGGCCCCACCAAAGCGCCGGCGGAGATCATGCGCGTCACCACCATGCCGGAGAACGGCGCCCGCACGCGCAGATATTGTTGCAGCGCCCGCAGCGCCTCCGCCGCTTGCTGCGCGGCCGCCTCCGCCGCGGTGCGCGCCTCCACCTGCGCCGCATCCATGCGCACGGTTTGTTCGGCAACGGTGATATCGTTGCCCGCCACCGCGCCGGGCATGGCGTGCGCCGCACCGGTCAGCCGGTCCAGCGTGGCTTGGTCGCGGATCAGCGCCGCCCGCGCCGCCGCGCGTTGCGCCCGCGCCGCGCTCAATCGCTGCTGTGCCTCCCCCACCCGCGCCACCAGATCCGGCGCTTCGATCACCGCCAGCACCTGCCCGGCTCGCACTTGGCTGCCGCGGTCAACGTACAGGCGGCTTACGAACCCCGCCACCCGCGCCCGCAGCACCACGTCCTGATAGGGTTCCAGCTCCGCCGGCAGGTCGGTGCTCAACCGCGGCCGTTGCCGCTGCACCAGAACCGTGGTCACCAGCGGTTGCGGGTTCTCCGCCGCCGTCCCCACCATCCGCCCCTGGCCCTCCCGGCAGCCGCTCAGTCCCGCGCCTAGCGCCAGCGCCAGCAGCAACCCGCCGATCGCGTATCCCTTGCCCCTACCGTGCATAGTTCCCCTTCCCCGCGCCGTGCGCTTCCATCGTGAGCCGCTCATGCTTTTCGCGTTTCATACTCTTCGCTCTCCGGGTCCTCCGGATCCAAGGACACGGAAGCATCGGACTGCTTCCGCTGCAACCACACGAACACCGTGGGCATGATCAGCAGGGTCGCCAGCGTCGCCGCCGCCAAGCCGCCGATCACCGCCTGCCCCAGCGGCGCCGACTGTTCGCCGCCCGCTTCCAGCGAAAACGCCATCGGGATCATCCCGGCGATCATGGCCGACGCGGTCATCAAAATCGGCCGCAGCCGCACCCCGGCGCCTTCCCCCGCCGCCGCCAGCGCCGAGCGGAAGCGCCATCCCGCCTCGCCCCCGGCCGCCGCCTCCGCCCGCAGCTCCGCCTGCCGCCGCCGCCGCGCCTGCTCCGCCATGGTGATCAGCAAGATTCCGTTGGCCACGGCGATGCCGATGGTCATGATGGCGCCCATGAACGACTCGATATTCAGCGTCGAGCCGAACAGATACAATGACACCACCACCCCCACCAGCAGCGCCGGCACGCCGGAAACCACCGCCAAGGCCAGGCGCCAGCTTTGGAAGCTGGCCGTCATCAGCAGCAGGATCACCGCCACCGCCAGCAACAATCCGCCCCGCAAGCCGCTGAGCGTCGCTTCCATCGGCTGCACCTGCCCCAACAGCGCCACCTGCACCCCGCGCGGCGGCGGCGGCAACTGCGCCAGCGCCGCCCGCACCGCCCGCGCCGCATCGCCCAGGCTGCCGGTTTGCACGTTGGCGGTAACGGTGATCACGCGCTGCATGTTGTAGTGGTCGTACTCGCCTTCCACGGCGCACACA
>JAKAUF010000221.1 GCA_021827785.1 Acidobacteriota bacterium
GCGTGTCCGGCGGCAGGGGCCCGTAGCCCATGGTCATGTCGAGTCCATGCGGTTGGTTGAAAAAGCTGACGCGGCTTTCGTAATAGCCGCCGTGCCGGCGGTAGACATACGTCTGCCCCGCGGCGCCCAGCCCGAATGCCCAAGACAGCAGGACCGCCACGCGCTGCCCGCCGCGCTGCACGCTGTAGCGATAACGGCCTGACGGCGTTCGCGTCACTTGATAGCTGGCATGGTCCAGGGTGACGCGCAGCCGCGGATGGCGCCGCAAGATCGCCGCCTCCGCCGGCCGATCGGAGGCATGGCCCATGCCCGCCTCGAGCTCGGTCCCATACGTGGTGTGGCAAGTGAGGCAGACTTTGGCGCCCACATAATGCAACCCCGCCGGCCCGCCCATCGCCGGCCGCCATTCGCGGTTGAAGTAATGCCGCGGCTTGCCGCTGGCAGCCGGTGAGTTGGGGGTTGGCGCCGCCCCAAGCCAGGCGGAGGCCGCAGCGGCGAGAATCACGGCAGTCAACAGCGCGGAGCCGGGGCGGGTGAAATAAGTCGGTCCAGGGGGCATCGGCGGGCAGAACAGCAACGAACTTGCCGCTGATTATAGGCCGTATCTCCGCCAACTGCGCCCGAATTTGCACCCTTTCCCCGCCGCCGCAGCGGCATCCGCCCATGCCTGGGGCCAAAGGCCGTGTCGCAAAATGACCATCACTTTCCGCAAACTGGCCATTGACCGGATGGTTGGCTCGGACTAATGTAATCGGCGGCACGGTCGAAAAGGTCAGGTGGTGGCCGCGCCAAGAGTGCATTGCGTCACTGAGGAGACCATTCGTATGCGGCAGTCCCTGAGCACGGCTTACGCCCGTTTCGCGGTTCGCGCCGGCGCGGCGCTGATCTTGGCCCTCGGCCTGGCCTTTGTCGTCGTGCCTCAAGCACGCGCCCAGGCGCAGTACGGCACCATCACCGGCACCGTCACCGACCCCAGCGGGGCCGTTGTCCCGGGCGCCAAGGTGGTGCTGACCAATCAGGCGACCAGTGAAACGCGAACGACGTCCACCGACGCCTCTGGTCTGTTCAGTTTCACCACCGTCCCGCACGGCACTTATTCCGTTACGGTCACCCATCACGGCTTCGAGTCCCTGCACAAGACCAACATCGTGTTGACCGCCGGCGCGGAAATCGGGATTCCCGGTCTCAAACTCCAGCTCGGATCGTCAACCCAAACCGTCGAGGTCAGCGGCCAGGCGTACTACGTGGTCCCGACCACCACCGGCGCCAAGCAGATGACCATCACCAGCAGGCAGATGGAGAGCATGCCCCTGGAGGGCCGCTCGGCGGTGGGCTCCATTCTTATCCTCCCCGGCGTGGTCAAAAACGGCTATAACCCGGAGGTCACCGGGTTCAACGGCACTGCCGGCGGCGTGGGTGGCTTCAATGTGAACGGCGGCCGCCCCGACGCGGTGTCCATCACCAGCAACGGCACCAACAACATTGACCCCGGCTGCAACTGCGGCGCGGCGATGATCCCGGACAAGGAAATGGTCTCCGAGGTTACGGTTCAGACCGCCAACTTCAGCGCGGCCAATCCGCAAGGTCCGGTGGTCATCAACACGGTCACCAAGTCCGGCACCAGCCAGTTCCACGGCGAAGCCTATTGGACTGGGCGCCGGCCCAGCTGGAACGCCAATGATTGGCTCAACAACCAATCTCACCTAGCGCGGCCGCAATCCACCTTCAACTATCCCGGCTTCAATATCGGCGGCCCCATCATTATTCCCGGCACCAGCTTCAACAAGCACCGCAACAAGGCGTTCTTCTTCTTCGGCGCGGAATGGATGCGGCAGACCCAGGACTTGGGCGTGCACCAGGGCAGCGTCCCGACGCAGTTGATGCGGCAAGGCAACTTCACCGAGCTGCTCAACGGTGGTCCCTATCAGCAGTTTTGGAATTCCGGCTTCACCAACGAGGGCTCGGTCGTTCCTTGCACCTCCAGCAACACCAAGAGCCCCTTCTACGTTCCCAACGTGTCCTCGGACAGCTCACAGTCTGTCCCGAGCTATACCTTCGCGAACGGCGATACGATCAACTGCACGACGCCCGGCGTCATTCCCTTTGGCCCGGCGGGTTCCCCCACGGGCATTGATCCCGGAGCACTGGCGTTTTACAAGCAGATGCCGCTGCCGAACCACACGCCCACGCAGGCCCTGCCATTCAACTACATCAGCGACGCCACCGGCCCGGTCAACCACAACACCTACACCGGCCGCATTGACTACGATTTTACCGAGAACACGAAACTCTACGTCACCTTGGACCACGAATCCGAGACGGCTGTGGACCCCTACGGCTTGTGGTGGGGCGGTTCGAGCATTCCCTACCCCGGCACGGAAACCGCGAACCAGCACTCCAACGGCGTGACCGGCACGCTGGTGCAGGTGCTCAGCCCGACGCTGACCAATGAAATCAATTTCGGCACTACCCGTTTGGTCCTGCCGTGGGGCCTGGCGAATCCCGCGCTCGACTCCACGCAGGCGCTGGGGTATCCCTACCAGGGCGTCTTCCCCAACACCACCGGTCTGATGCCCGGCATCACCTCTTGGGACAATGGTTTCCCCACGCTGGTCAACGGCGCCTTCTCCACCGTGCCCACCACCTATGCCGACAAATGGCTGAACCAGATCCGCGACGATTTTTCGCTGGATGCGGGCAATCACCTGCTGAAATTCGGCGTGTATTTTGAGCACGTCACCAACCAGCAACCGACCAGCGATCCTCGCGGCTTCATCACCGAGTCCCGCTGGGGTTCCCAGTCCGGCAACGCTTACGCGGACCTGATGCTCGGCCAGATTGACGGCTTTGCGCAGTCCAACAGGCTTCTCCTGCCCAACCTCGCCTATAACGAGCTCGACGGATACGTCGAGGACACCTGGCGCACATCCCCGCGCCTGACGCTAACCTACGGTCTGCGCGTGGACCACATCGGCCAGCCCTTCGACCGGCTAGGCGAGATCAGCGTCTTCAGTATTCCCAGCTACATCAACGGCGGGGGATATTTGTGCAACAAGCCCGGCCTCTACGGCTGCGGGAACGCCAGCACCCTGAGCTTTACGGTGGGCGGCGTGTCGTACACCCTGCCCGGAAGCCAGAACGCTTATGCGGGCGGCAGTGCTCCAGTTGGCGCCTACGTCGGCCTGCAGCGCGCCGCGCTCAATCCCGGCGTCCCGCTTTCCGGCGTGCCCGGCTCCGGGATCCAATTCGCTCCCAACCTCGGCTTCGCCTACGACCTGACCGGCCGCGCCACCACAATTCTGCGCGGCGGCGCGGGCGTGTACTATTACGAGAATCAGTTCAACGTTCCAGGGTCGTCCGTCGGCAATCCGCCCGTGGCTTCGACCGTCTCGGTGGGCGACGCCTTCCTTTCCCAGCTCAACGCTTCGTTCCTGCCCAACTGCAGCGCCTCGAATGCGATCTTTAACAGCGCCTGCATCACCAACATCACGGCTCTGAGTCCTACCAACAACCGAGTGCCCTATACCGTTAGCTATAGCCTCAGTCTGTCGCAGTTGATGCCCTGGCGGACGGTGCTGGAAGCGAGCTATGTCGGCAACGTCAGCCGCAACCAAATGGGCCCCGGCGGCAGCGGCAATGGCGGCTTCAACTACAATTTGATTCAGCCCGGGACGGAAACGCCGATGTGGACCGCCTCCTGCCAAGCGCAGGGGTACAGTTCGCTGACGACCTGCCCCAGTCCCACCGAGCCGAGCCAAATGAACGGCGACCAACCGTTCCGGCCCTATGGCGCCTACGGCACGATCACGTACAATGCGCCGCAGTATTACCAGAATTACAATGCCTTCCAGCTGACCGCCACGCGCACGACGCCGCACCTGACGTATAGCTTCGCCTATACCTTCAGCAAGGCGTTGGGCGTCAGCGGCATCTTCAACGGCGGCGGCTTCCCGGTGGATCCGTTCAACTACCGCGGCCGCAGCTATGGCCCGCTGCCCTATGATGTGAGCAACGAGCTGTCCGCGCAGTACAACGTCGTCCTGCCGAACTTCGGGCAAAAGCTCTTCGGCAACAATTTCGTGGGCGATGAAGCATTGGACGGCTGGCAGATCACCGGCATCACCAGCCTCCAACAGGGCTTCCCGATCATCAACTCCAACCAGAACGGCGCCGCCGGCACGACCATGACGATGAGCGACGCCTCCGTTTGCGGTACGAACAAAAGCAGCGGCTGCCCGGGAGATTACAACGCCAACATCATCGCCGGTACGCCGGACACCACGGTGCATACCTTCGTGACCTGCAATCCGACGGCGAACCTGGGGCCCAACCAGATCTTCAACGCCGGCTGCTTCGAGTCGCCGGGTCCCGGCAAAAACGGGGATTATCAAATTCCCTACATCCATGGCCCGGGCATCGTGAACACCGATCTGGGCTTGTTCAAGAGCTTCGCCATCGGTAGGAGCGAGGTGCGCAAGCTGCAAGTTCGGATCGAGGCGTTCAACGTCTTCAACCACCCCAACGGCATTCTGGCGGTGAATGGGACGCAGTCGCCGACGATGATTCTTCCCTATGCGGGCTATCTCCAGTCTCCGGCGCTGAGCGGGAATCCCGGAGTCAACGCGCAGAACATGCCCGGTTACCTGCATAGCTGGACCGGCCACCGGGAGATGTCGCTTAGCCTAAAGTTCATATTCTGAGGCGGGGCGAATTGGGGACCCGGGCGGCCTCTCCCCGCCGTCCGGGATCTCCGGTTTTATAATGTCCGCCATGGGGTGTTTCTGCCGGCGGGGCGGGGCGTGGGTTACGTTGGCGGCGCTGGCGCTGGTGAGTTTCAGCTTCGCTCAGTCCCAGGGCGGGGGAGCGGCCGAGGCGAGGGCCGTTGCCGAGCGGGGCGTAACGGCCGCGCGGCAGGGGCGTTTTGGCGCGGCGATTCGGGCGTATCGCCAGGCGCTGCGGCTCGACCCCGAGTTGGCGGCGGCGCGCATGGATTTGGCTTTGGCGTATTTCAAAACCGGCCAGCTCGAGGCGGCGGCGCGCAATTTCCAGGGGTACTTGGCCCGCAAACCCGGCGCCTACCGCGCCTCCCTGCTGCTGGCGACCTGCGAACTGTCGCTGGGAGACTACGCCGCGGCCATTGCCCGCACGGCGCCGTTCCGGACCCGGCATGCCGGCGACCTGGCGCTGGCGTATGTGCGCGGCACGGCGTTGATTCGGGCCGGTCACTTGCACCGGGGTGGCGCCTGGATCAATCGCATCATGCGTAACGGCGATTCCGCGGTCGTTCATCTCATGCTGGGCGACGCTTTCCGGGAAAGCCATAAATGGAAGCGCGCCATCGCGGAGTACAAGCAGGCGGTGAAAATGGCCCCGAAGATGCCGCTGGCGCATCTGTGGCTGGCCGAGGCCCAGCTCTTGTCGGGGGAGTCGGCGGCCGCTTTGGGCAATTTCGAAAGGGAATACGCGCTCGACCCCAACAACTACGAGACCAACTTTTATCTCGGCTATTTGTACGCGCAACAGGGCGAGCTGG
>JAKAUF010000207.1 GCA_021827785.1 Acidobacteriota bacterium
CTTGGGCCGGCCCGCGCCCGACGCGATCGTGGAGTTGGTCAGCGAGCACGGCGAGAAGGTGCTGCACGCCAAGAGCGATGCCCGCGGCCGTTACCACTTCGCCTCGATTCCTCCCGGCGCCTATTGGCTGACCGCCCGTCTGCGCGGCTTTGCCCCGCGCCGCGTGGTGCTGCGCTTCCGCGGCGGCGCCGCCTACACCTACACGGTGACCTTGGCCTTGGCGCCGGTCGAGCAATCGGTGGTGGTGACGGCGACGGGCGCGGCGGAGCCGGGCGCGCAGGTGGGCGAAACGGTTTCCACCATCACCGCCGCGCAGCTGCGGCGGCAGCGGCCGCTGACCGTTTCCGACCTGCTGGCGCAGCGCCCCGGCGTGCAGGTGGTGCGGGACGGCGCGGTGGGCGGCTTGACCTCGCTGTTCATTCGCGGCGGCGCCAGCCAGTTCACCACCGTGCTGCTGGACGGCATGCCCATCCAGCGCCCCGACCTGGGCTATTTCGATTACGCCACGTTGCTGCCCGCCGGCATCCAGCAGGTGCAGATTCTGCGCGGGCCGGATAGCGTCGTCTACGGCTCCGACGCCATCTCCGGCGTCGTGGCTCTTACCTCCGCCAGCGGCGCCGACAATCCCGGGCCCGAACTGCGCGCCGATGTCGGCTACGGCTCCTTCGCCACCACGCAAAACTCCGCCAGCCTGGCGGGCAGCGAGGGCTCGTTGGACTACGCCGCCAACTTCGCCTATCTCGGCACCCACAACCAAATCCCGAACAATCACTTTCTCGACCGCACCTACGCCGGCAATTTCGGCTGGGCGATGGACGCCAACAACATCCTGCGCTTCACCATCCATTACGCCGCAAGCAGCGGCGGCAACCCCAACGCTTTCGCGTTCTACGGAATCCCGGACGGCGCCTACGACCGCGAGGGCGAGACCTACGACACGCTCTCGTGGCACCAATGGACCTCGCCGCATTGGGAAAACGATTGGCTGTTCGGGCAGGCGGCGATCAATTACGGTTACTTTGATCCCGCGCCGGCGGGCACGCTGGTCAACGGCAACTACGTCGGCAACGTCGTCACCATTACCGGCGCCAATGGCTACTCCGCCACCGGCCAGGCCATCTTGGATTACGGCGGGATCTATCCCATGGATTTCGCCTCGGACACCGAGCGCTGGTTCGCGCAATGGCGCAGCATTTGGCATGTGGCGCCGGGCTGGGAAGTGATCGGCGGCTACCGCTATACGCAGGACCGGGCCATCGCCCCCGCGCCCATCAGCCTGCATGACAACGGCGGCTACGCCGAACTGCGCGGCGGGCTGTGGAACCGGCTGTTCGCCAGCGGCGGCGTCTCGGTGGACCGGGAAACGCCGTTCGGCGCGACGGTCAATCCGCAGGGCAGCCTGGCCTTCTTTCCCCGCCTCAGCCGCGGCGGCTGGCTGGATGAAACGCGCCTGCGCGTCTCCGCGGGCACGGCGCTCAAAGACCCCACGCTCTCACAGGAGCAGTCCTCGCTCTACGCCTTGGCGCTGGCGCTGGGCGGCACGGCGCAGGCGCGCGCCATCGGCGTCAGCCCGTTGGGCCCGCAGCGGGGCCGCGATTTCGACGCCGGCGTGGATCAATTCCTGTGGGGCGATCACATGCGCCTCAGCGCCACGGTCTTCGACAACCGCTACTACAACATGATCGAGTTCGTACCCTCCTCCGCCTACGCCTTGCTGGGCTTGGGCGGGCGGGCGCTGGCGGCCGCGCCATACGGCGCGGACTTCAACTCGCTGACGGAACGCGCCAAGGGCCTCGAGCTGGAGTATCGCCTGCGCGCGCTGGGCTTTATTTCCCGCCTCAGCTATACCTATTCGGACGCACGCGTTCTGTCCAGCCTTTCCACCGACGCGCTGTTCCCGTCCATCAACCCGAATTTTCCCGGCGTCCCAATCGGCGCCTATGCGCCCTTGGTGGGCGGCCGGCCTTTTGAAGCCGCGCCGGAATCGGGCAGCTTCGAATTCGGCTACGTGCCCGGTCCCTGGGCGATCATCGGCGGCGTGGTCGCCGCTAGCCGCCGCGACGCCAGCACCTTCCTCAGCGACGCCAACTTTGGCAACACCATGCTGCTGCCAAATCACGACCTGGCGCCGGGTTATCATCTGTTCAACCTCAGCGGCTACATCCACCTCAGCCCGGCGCTGACGCTGCACGGCGCCATGGACAACGCCTTCAATGAGGCCACCGAACAGGTCTTCGGCTATCCGGCCCTGGGCCGGTCGCTGCGCATTGGCTTGTCGGTGGACGTGCTGGCCTGGCGGCACGCGTTCTAGCGGGCCGGGCGGCGGCCGCCCTGCGGTCTACCGTGCCGCGGCGGGCCAAGGCCCGCCGCCACGCGGGCTCAAGCCCGTTCCACGCATGCGGCGGCGCAGTGCCCGGCGCCGCCGCTTCCGACGGCCGGCGCGGCTAGTCGTAATATTCCAGGCCGAGGTGAGTGATCAGCTCCTCGCCCTGGATGTGGCGCAGCGTGTTCTTCAGCTTCATCAACTGAATGAACAGGTCATGCTCGGGGTAAAGCCCCGGCGGGGTGATGGGGCTTTTGAAATAAAACGACAGCCACTCCTGAATGCCTTTGTCGCGCAACTCCGCGCAGCGCCGGGCGAAATCCAAGAACAAGACCAAGTCCAGCACGATCGGCGCGGCGAGAATCGAATCGCGGCAAAGGAAATCAATCTTGATCTGCATCGGGTAGCCGAGCCACCCGAAGATGTCAATGTTGTCCCAGCCTTCCTTGTTGTCCCCGCGCGGCGGGTAATAGTTGATGCGGACCTTGTGGTAGAAGTTCTTGTACAACTCCGGGTAGAGGTCCGGCTGGAGGATGTGCTCCAGCACCGAGAGCTTGGATTCTTCCTTGGTCTTGAACGACTCCGGATCGTCCAGCACTTCGCCGTCGCGGTTGCCCAAGATGTTGGTGGAAAACCATCCGGAAAGCCCTAGCAGGCGGGCCTTCAATCCCGGCGCGAGGATGGTCTTCATCAGCGTCTGCCCGGTTTTGAAATCCTTGCCGCAGACCGGCGCTCCCTTGGCCCGCGACAGCTGCAATAGGGCGGGGATTTCGGTGGTCAGGTTCGGCGCGCCGTTGGCGTAGGGCACGCCCTCCTGAAGCGCCGCGTAGGCGTAGATCATGCTGGGGGCGAGGTCGGGGTCGTTGTTCTTCAGGCCCGCCTCGAACGCCGCCAGGCTGGCATGCACCGCGCCCGGGCGGCGGAAGGCTTCCGTCGAGCCGCACCAGATCATGATCAGCCGCGCCGCGCCGCTGGCTTTTTGGAACCGCCGGATGTCCTCCCGCAGCGCCTCGGCCAGCTCCATCTTGTTCTTGCCCGGTTTGACGTTCGGCCCATTCAGCCGCTTGACGTAGTTTTGGTCGAACACCGCCGGCATCGGGCGAATTGCCTCCAGCGCCGGCCGAACGCTCGCGAGCAATTTCGGCTCCAGCACCTCCGCCCGCGCCGCGGCCTGGTAGCAATCGCCTTCGTAGATATCCCAGCCGCCGAAGACCAGGTCGTCCAGTTTGGCCAAAGGCACGAAGTCGCGGATCAGGGGATTGCGGTTTTCCGTTCGTTTGCCCAAGCGGATCGCCCCCATCTGGGTCAGCGAGCCGATCGGCGCGGCCTGGTGGCGGCGAATGGCCTCGACGCCGGCGATGAAGGTTGTGGCGACGGCGCCAAGGCCGGGAATCAAGACGCCAAGTTTGCCCTCCGCGGGCGCAATTTCGGAGCGGGTAGTGGTCAATCGCTTGTCCTTGTGGGCCGCGAACGCGGCGACCTTCCATCTTTTCAGGTTCCACCCAGGCTGGCAACCCAAAACGTTCGGTACGTTCGGCACCGTTCGGGCGGGACGGCGCCGGCGGTGATCTTTCGTGCGGCGATCGTGAGCGGGAAGGGAGGGGCCGGGTTGCGGCCGGGTGCGCGGCGGCTTGCTTGGCTGGCCGGCGCGGCGGGGGCCCAGTCGGCGAGTGGGGCGCGCACATTCCGGGGGCGCGGACGGCCTCGTCCGCATTTCCGCCGGAGCCAATCCTCCGCCCGCGCCGGCGCCCCAGCCCTTGCGAAAGCGGGACAGCCTCCCTCCGCCGCCAATGCGGCCGCTCCCGCGGAGATCGTGGGATAGCCGTTCTCGGCTGTCAATTTCCATCACCGCGAGCCGGCGGCGCATCGGATCCGCGAATACGCGCCGTCGGCCGAAAGTCGGTTTTCCGGATTAATTCCGGCGCTCGGGCTGGACCGCGCCGGCGGTCAGCGGGCGGCGGGGAATTTGGTACCAAGCCGCCTCGCAGGCGGCGTGGTCTTCCGCGGTCAGCTCCAGATCCGCGGCCGCCAGCGTTTCTTCCAGTTGGCTGGCGCGGCTGGCCCCGACGATGCCGCAGGTGATGCCGGGCTGCGCGATCAGCCAGGCGATGGCCAGCTGGGCCAAGGAGATCTTGCGCTGGGCGCAGTAGTCGCGCAGGCCGTCCACCGCCGCCAAATAGGCATCCTGCCAATACCGTTCCCGGTAGATCCTTCCGGTCTGCCCGCCCAGCGCGAAGCGCGTGCCCTCGCGCGGCGACTCACCGCGGCGGTATTTTCCGGTCAGCATGCCGCCTGCCAGCGGGTTGTAGGCGATCACGCCGATCCCCTGGTCGCGGCAGAGCGGCAGCAGTTCGGCCTCAATGTCCCGCGCCAGGAGGTTGTAGCGGGGCTGCACGCACACGAACGCCTCCAGATTCCGCCGCTCGCTGGCGCCCAGGCTAAGCGCCAACTGCCAGGCGGCGAAGTTCGAGCAGCCGATGTACCGCACCTTGCCCTGCCGCACCAGATCGTCCAAGGCCCGCAGCGTTTCTTCGATGGGCGTGCTGGGGTCCGGCGCGTGGACTTGGTAGAGGTCAATCCAGTCGGTTTTCAGCCGCCGCAGGCTGGCTTCGCACGCCTCCAGGATGTGCCGCCGCGACAATCCGCCGTCGTTGGGCGCCTCGCCCATGGGAAAGCGGCATTTGCTCGCCAGCACCAGCTGCTGGCGCCGCGCCGTGCCCTGCGCCGCCAGCCAGCGCCCGATGACCGCCTCCGTGCCCCCGGCCGTGGCCGGCGTCGGCGGCACGGGATAGGCGTCGGCGGTGTCGAAGAAGTTGACGCCCATCTCCCAGGCGCGATTCATGATCGCCGCCGACTCGGCTTCATCGGCTTGATTGGCGAAGGTCATCGTCCCCAGGCAAAGGCAGGAAACTTTCAGCCCGCTGCGTCCCAACGATCGAATCTGCATGGCTTTAGGGTACGACGGCGGATGGGCCGGCGCGCGGGCCGAGGATAGGCGGCGCCGCCGCAAAGTTGGCCCCTAGTCGCGAGGGACGACAGCCGGGACGGCTATCCCACTTTCTCCGTAGCCGGGATCAAGAGCGATGCCGGTCGGATGCTATGGGAGCGCGACGGCTATTCTGCTCGCCCCGCGTCCCTAGTCCCTGGTCCCAGCTTCGGCGCGCAAGCGCCGCAGCTTAGCTGCAGCCGCTGGTTT
>JAKAUF010000433.1 GCA_021827785.1 Acidobacteriota bacterium
TATGCTTGGTTCGGACTATAGGGAATATAGGGCATCGCGGTCTCCTCTCCCCACTTTTTCTCTCATCGCCTTCCCCTCCGGCAAGCCCAATCCGTTCCCGGCGAACACAAGTTGTCACACAGACTCTGAAGCCCGCGGTCGCCCTTCCCCCCGCGTGCGCAGCCGCGCCAGGGGCCGCGCCCGGCAGCACGGACGCCTTTGCCGGCCGGCAAGCCTCCGGCTCGGGAACGTGGCCCACTCCGCCGCGCGCGCCGGCATCTCAAGCCAATTATGTCCAAGGAGAAATCCCGCTCGCGCGGCGGCACGCGCCGTCCCGCGGAAGCGAAGAGCGAACGCGCCCGCCGGGAAAGCGGGCAGCCCGGCGGAGGGCAGGGCCGACGGGATCAAGTCGGAGGCTCAGGCGTCTATCCCATGTCGGGGCCGCACCCTGCCGGGCCCGCCGAACTGCGCACCCCGGCTGCGTGGGGGCAGGGCGAGCGCGGCGCCGCCGGTTATGAGGATTCCGGCCGCTCCGAACTCAGCTTTCAGCCCGGTTCGGGCGGCGAAGGCGGGGAAGTGCTGGGCGGCCTGGACAGCGGCGCGCCCGGCTCGCCTCCCGCGCCCGGCATCGAAATTCCCTCCGCCGCCTGGGAGAAGTCGCTCGACGATTTCAGCCAATTGCACCGCGACTGCCCGGTCCGGGTCGAGCAAATCATCGGCACGGATCGCAAGGTACAGGTGGACCGGGCGACGCTCAACGGCGTCAGCTCGGACCGGCCCGGCGAGCGCAACCGGATTTACGTCTCCGTGGGCGAAAAGCCGGGACGGGAGATTACCCATGAGATTTTCGCCCCCCGCCGCGTGAGCATTGACGCTTCCGGCGCCGGCGGCATCGAGATCGAAGGCGACGACGGCGCACGCACCGTCATCCGCTGTCTGGAGCACCGCCGCTCCGCGGCCTAGGCGCGAGCGGGCGTTCCTCGGGGCAGCGCGCCGGCCGGAGCCGCTGCCGTTTGGGCAGAAACGCTGCCGCCGGTCCCGGAACGCCGGGGATTGGAAGGGTTCGCTCCCGCTCCGGTCGCCGGGGCCGCGCCTTTTGCTCGGGGAGCAAAGCGGGCGCGGAAAGGCAGCGAAATTCCCCATCGCCGCAGGCGCGCTTGCTGTTGGTGCGGCCCGCCCCCGGCAAGCGAAGCGGCGCGGCCCAGCGCGCAAGCGGGGCGCGCGGCGGACCCGGGGTCCCCAACGCGCAGCGGTGCGCGTTGGGGTGGGCAGCCGCGCTGGGGCCCGCGCCAAGCAATGCCCGCCGCGCGCGGCGGCCGGGCCTTGCCCTACAATGGGCAGCGTGCCATCCCGCACCGTTTCCGCGCAAGCCGCCGCCGGCCTGACCGCGCTTTATCCGGGCAGCTTCGATCCGCCCACCAACGGCCATTTGGACTTGATCGAGCGCGGCGCGCGCTTGTTCGGCCGGCTGATCGTCGCCGTGCTGCGCAACACGGAAAAGGCCCCGCTCTTCACCACCGGCGAACGCGTGGAGATGCTGCGGGAAGCGACCCGGTCCATACCGCATGTCGAGGTCGCCGAGTTCGAGGGACTGCTGGTGGATTTCGCCCGGCAATGCGGCGCCAGCGCCGTGCTGCGGGGCATTCGCGCCATCAGCGATTACGAATATGAGATGCAAATGGCGCTGATGAACCGCCGCCTGGATCCCCAGGTCGAGACGGTCTTCCTGATGCCCGCCGAAGCCTATTCCTACGTCAGCTCGCGCCTGATCAAGGAGGTCTACCGCCTCGGCGGTTCCATTCAGGGCCTGGTTCCTCCGCTGGTGGAAGCGCGGCTCCGCGCCAAGTGGCGGCCGTAGGCACGCGGCCCGCCTCCCGCCGCCCGGCTGTGCGACAGCCCCGCCCGCGCCGGGCAAAGCGGGCGCGCCGCGCCGCCACCCGCCGGTTTCCCAGGTTCCAGCCGCTCCCGTCCCCAGACCGGCTCATTTACACTGAGAGGGTATGCCTACTCTGGCTCCGCCTCCCGCCGCGTTCGCCGCCCGCATGTCGCGCATTTCCGTCTCCGCCACCGCCGCGGTGGTGATGGAAGCGGAAAAGCTGCGCGCCGCGGGGCGTGACCTGGTGGACTTCGGCGCCGGCGAGCCGGATTTCCCCACGCCCGCGCACATCAAGCGCGCCGCGCAGCAGGCGCTGGACGAAAACTTCACCCGCTACACCGCCGCCGGCGGCATCGCCCCGCTGAAGGACGCCATCCGGCAAGCCCACGACCGCGATTTCGCCAGCGGCTACGCGCGCGAGGAGGTGCTGGTCACCTGCGGCGGCAAGCACGCCTTGTTCAACACCATCAGCGCCCTGGTCGAGCACGGTGATGAGGTCATTTTGCCCGCGCCCTATTGGGTCAGCTTCCACGATCAGATCACCTACGCCGGCGGGATTCCGGTCATCGTCGCCACGGATGAAGCCGCGGGTTTCACCTTGAGCATTGACGCCATCACGTCGCGGCTGACGCCGCGGACGCGCATCATCCTGCTCAATTCGCCGGCCAACCCCAGCGGCGCGGTGTTCTCGCCGGAACTGTTCCGCGCGGTGCTGGAGATTTGCCGCGAGCGGGGGATTTGGCTGCTGAGCGACGAGTGCTACTCGAAGTTCGTGTATTCCGGCCAGCCCTACAGCGCCGCCACCGACGCCGCCAAGCTGCCCGGGGCCAAGGAGCGGCTGATCATCGCGGGATCCTTCTCGAAGACCTATGCCATGACCGGCTGGCGTCTCGGCTACGCCCTGGCCCCGCCGCTGGTCATTAAGCAGATGCTGAAGCTACAGTCGCACTCCACCTCCAACGCGACATCATTCGTGCAGAAGGCCGGGATCGCCGCCCTGACAGGGCCGCAGGAGCCGGTGGCGGAGATGCTGGCGGAATATACCCGCCGGCGCGAACTGATCGTCACCGGCCTGCGCGCCATCCCCGGCATCACCTGCAATGAACCGGCGGGCGCCTTCTACGCCTATCCCAACATCACCGGCGCCATGGCCAAGAAAGGCATCGCCACGCCGCTGGATTTCGCCGGCCGCCTGCTGCAAGAAGCGGGCGTGGTGACGGTTCCCGGCGAAGCCTTCGGGACCGGCGCCCATATTCGTTTCTCCTACGCTGCCTCGCAGGACGCCATTCGCGAAGGCCTCAAGCGGCTGACGGCGTTCTGCGCGTAGCCGCCCGCGGCGGGGGATTTGCGGCGGCCCGCCGCCGTATGACCAACGCGCCCAGCCGCCCGCCTAACCGCCTCGCCGGAGCATTGCGCGCGACATTCGCGGCTTGGCGTCCGCCTCGCTGCGAAAAGCCGCCGAGCGTTCCCGACCGAGCGGCGGCGCCGCGGCGAGCGCGGGTTCGGGCCGCCGGAGTCGCACCGCAGGTGTAGTCCCCTCGTTTGGGGGCTTACCACCTTCTTTTGGGCGCATCTCCGTGGGTGGGCGCTTGTGCGCCCGGGTGGCGCGGGCAGGCGCAGCATGTTGCATGGCGGGTGCTTTGTTTTCAGCGGCGTGCGAGCTTAAATGTAACGTTTCGCGGGGTGCGGCGGTTCCCTTTGGGTCGAGCCGCGGAGCGTGGCCCGGGGCGGTGCGGCGCCGGGCATCGGCCGGGAAAGCGCGTTGGGGATAGCGCTGCATTCCAGCTTTGATGCCGAGACCCTGGCGCGAGTTATCCATTTCGGGGCGGGTACGCGGGATTCGGCGCGGCCGGGGCGGAGGGGTCGCTGCTCCGCCCTTTCGGGGTCCCTACCGAATCAACCTGATCACCAGGGCCGCTAGGTCACTGGCCACCGTCATGGCGCGATCGATCGCGTGCTCCTCGGTTGAATACGGGGGCACGCCGTTGAGCTCAAGGCAGTCATTGGGCCTGTCCGGGTGGGGACCGAAGGAGAGGCCGTGTGGGAGCGCCAGGATCTGCTCGCTGATGAGTTCCGCGGACCCGAACGCGGTGATTCCCGACGTCGCGGCGGCGTGGGTGCGGCCAAACGTGAGCCCAGTTTCGGTCGGGCGGAGCCGGAACGCCGCAGGCATAACCTGGTCGCCATTGATCCAGCCCCTGCTCCGCATTCCCCTAAACACAGCGGCAGGGATGTCGATGGTGCCGGGCTCCGCTGCCATCTACCGTCCCAGCCACTCCATCATTTCGGCCAGTTTCCCGGGGGAGGCCGGCCACGTTCCGTGGGCGCTTGTTTGTCCGGGCCTGCGCTCGTAGAAATGGAGCAAGGGCTCCCGGTTTGGAAAACACATCGCTATGAGTCGCTTGGCACCGTCGGACCATTGGAGGTGGATTTCACCTTCGAATGCGGTTATCACGGGTGCCGGATCGATCAAGCCGATGGGCATCGCTGCGATCATCTTGCGCGCGCAGTCCACCGTCGTTTCCAGGACCGGCGGCTCGTCCTCGTCCGGGCTGACGAGCTGGACGCCCCAAAGCAGGAGCATCCTGGGAACGCCGCCGACCACTGGTCGGTGGGACGCCTCGATCGGCGCCGAGCTCTCGGTCGGTTGGTAGGCCGTGGTCGCCATTCGGGCTCAGCTCCCTTGAGGTTCGCGCGGGCCCTGGTGCGGGCTTTCTGCCTTGCGCAGCCTCTCTACGAGATCGATCTGGGTGCGGAGCCAGTCCACTACCGATTTCGCGGTCTCGACGCTCATTATCGCGCCGACCTCCACGTCGCGGACCACACCGCTTTTTGCCTGCCGGTCCTCGGGCACCTCTGGGCCGATCTGGCCGGACTCGGTGATCACGTGGACCATCAGCTGGGGAATTGACGCCCGTTCGCTATACAGGGCGGCGAAGATTAGCCCGGCGGGCGTGACGTTTCCGATGATCCCGTCGACGTGGATCGGCCGGAAATAATTGCCTTTGATGTAGTGGAATGGGAGCTTCAGCTTCCCGGATTCTGGCATCCCGTACCTGCCCCAAGGTTTCCACGGGCCGCCCGCGTTTTGCAACTGTTTTGTGCCGGCAGGTGTTTTTTGCTAGCGGCGAGCCCCGCGGAATTACCATTCTGGATTCTCCAGCAAGTTTACTGCCAATTTCGCGGCCCCTCGGTTCCGGCTCTTCCGCTGCCGCCCGTCCCCCGGCCAGGCCGGCGCGCAGCCGGGCCCGCTGACGCGGATCCCGCGGCTGGCCAGCGCCACCAAGGTGGGAGCTTTCAGGCCTCGCCCAAGCGCCTTGCTGCGCGGGCAAGCTGCTTATTCCGGCGGTCCTTTCGCCACCCCTGGAAGCTCTCGTTCCTCGCGAGTTGCGCGCTTAAATGCAACATTTCGCGGGGTGGGGTGGCTCCCTTTAGGCGGAGCCGGGAAGCACGGCGCGAAGTGGTTCGGCGCCGGGCATAGGCCGGGAAAGCGCGTTGGGGATAGCCCTGCATTCCAGCTTTGATGCCGAAATCCTGGCGCGAGTTATCCATTCGGGGCGGGCGTGCGGGACGCAGGGGGCCAAGGATTAGGGGTTACGGGACAGGGCGCGGGCGCTGGGGCCAGGGGATGAGGCGCGCGGGCGGGGCGACGGGCACGCAGC